>JALRLN010000100.1 GCA_023254445.1 Candidatus Poseidoniaceae archaeon
ACCCATTCGTGGAGGAGCACGAGGGCCAGCAGAACGGCCTCGGTCAGCACCAGCGGTGCGGTCCACGATGATGCAGGGCCTGCGAAGGGATCGGTGACGAAGGGCACCGGGACCTCCCCCCCGGCGGCAAGCGAGAGCAGGCGTGCTGCAACGAGGGAGATGAGCACCGCATCAGCGGTGGACGGCAGGCGAACGCCAAGGTCTCGCCGTCCGAGCACGTGAAGCCCGCCGAGCAGCACCACGCCAACCACGAAGGCGAGGTGGTGGACTTGGTCGTCAAGCAGCAGCAGGCCTGCCCCCATCCGTCCGGCCACGTCCGTCAGCACGAGGCCACCGAGGCCGACGGCGACCGGCAGGTCCACACCGGCCACCTTCGGCAACGGCAAGTCGACGCCGTCGGCCCGCGCACGGGCCAAGGCGATGAAGGCGGCGGCCCCCAGCGCCAGCGCCAACAGGGCCACAGCATGCGGCCCGCCGCCGTAGGACCACGCGGTGGTGCCCAGCGACATCGCCACGAGGAACGAGAGCAAAACCGTCGGCCGGTGTTCGATGCCCTCAAGATCGTCCACCGAGGACGAGGGGGTCAACTGCCCGCCCTGACGTCGCATCCGGTCGGCATCGACCACGTCGAGCGACGACGTGCCGTCGCCGCCTCCGTCGAGGTGGAGCATGGCGCCGTCCACCTGCCCTGACCGGGCCTTGAACGCAGCGCGACGCTCGGCCACGGCCTCCTGCTCAAGGCGTCGGGCTCGGACGCGATCCGAACTGGTCATCGCGGCACGAACCTCGGCTTGGGCGCTCATCCACGCACCAAACGCCAGGAACATCACGACCACGGCCGCCGTACCCGTGGAGGATTCAGATTGCGTGGTCACGAGCAGCAGCACCACAAGCAAACCGAGCGCGCTGCTAACGCTTCGAAGAAGCGGTCGTTCCAGCACCGGGCGAGCGAGGAAGGGCAACAGCGCGACGCCGGAGGCCACCAACACGACGGTAAGGTCCACCGCAGGGGTGAGGATGGGGGAGTCCCCCACCGCGTCGGGACGCAGCCACCGTACCAAGGCCAGGAGCATGAGCAGGCCCAGCAGGAGGGCGTGGTGACCGGACGGGTCGGTTTCCATGGTGCTCCGTTCATCGTCGTTGGCACGAGGAGCACGCAGGATGCCGTCCACCATCACCACGAGCACGGCGAGCACGAGCCCAGTGGCGATCAGCCCAACGTGGCCCCTCGACCAGGCGTACGCCAAGAGGCCAATCCCCGTGATCGACGTCGTTCGTGACGGGCGGTGGCGACGACCCCCAAGTGCGCCTGCTGTGGCCTCCACAAGGAGCGGCGTGAGAAGCAACGGGAGCCCAATGCCCGCCTGCAGCCCTTCGACGGTGGCCGAGACCAGCAAGGTGACCACCGCCAGCACCGTCGCAAGGCTCCACAGGTCCAACGCCCCCGCGTCCCTCATTCGAGCGCTCAGTTCCGTCCCACCCGTGAAGCGACGCCCGAGGTTCACGCCGACGTCGCCCAACCGGAGGTTGACCGTGAAGGTCAGGAGCAAGGCCCCGATGAGGTAGGCCGTCAGCCACGCGGGTTCGAGGTCGATGGCGATCAGGTCCACGTTCAGCACCCGGTCGTCGGCATCGCCGACGAAGAGGAGCGCCCAGGCCCAAGGACCCACGACCGCAGTGCCTGCAAGGGCCGGTGCGTCCCGTCGAAGCGCCAGCGTCCCAAGCCCTCCCCATACGGACACCACGCTGAGGCTGAGGATGGCGTCCGTGTGCTCCCCTCCGTTGGCGGGCACAAGCAGGGACAGCAGCACCACGAGCGCTACGGCGCCGACCCAGAGGACGTGGTCCGACACCTTGGCTTCGTGGCGCAAGACCACCGTTGCTGCACAGGCTGCCATCCCGAGGGCATGCAGAGCGTACGGCGGGACGCCGACGCTCAGGTCAAGCGTGACCATGGGGATGAGCGCGAGGGTCAGCGCGAGCGGAGTCCACAGCACCACCGGTCCGAGACTGGACCACGAAACGCCTCGGACGCTGAGGTAGGAGCCCGCAAACGCGGTGAGCAGCAGGGTGACCTGCGCCATGGCATAGCCAAGGTCCTCACGGTGCGCAGCCACCGCAAGCACGGCCCCGACCATGCCGAGGCCCACGGACACGGCCCAGAGCCCGGGCCGACCCAAGCCGAGGGCGGCTGCACCGGAAGAAAACCAGTTGTCGTGACGGGCAAAACGGGCGGCCATGACGGCGTTGAGCCCTGTGACCCACGCCATCAGCAAGAAGGTCAGGAGTCCATCGTCGAACGGGACGAGCACGAGTCCGAGGACCGTCCACCCGTCCGACAGGGCGTGGACGCCAATCCAGAGGTAGGACGCCGCAATGCCGAGGCTGGCCAGGTTCCCTGTTCCACGAAGCAGGGCAAGGCCGTGCAGCACGGCGGTGCCGAGGCCGATCATCAGGACGACGCCGATCTCTCCGTAGACGCCACCCGCCGCGCTTCCAACAACAAGAAGGATGAGGGTAGCCTGCGCTGCAATGGCGTCGTCGTTGTGCCGCTGAGCCAGAACCACGTTCAACCCAATCAACAGCAAGAGCAGCGCCCCAAGCGTTGGCCCAGACCCAAGGCCACTCCCGTCCAACCACCCCCAATGATGGACGTCGAGCGCCAAGCCGTAGAGCACCTTCATCGAGATGATCACCCACGTCACGCCCAGCATGCGCATGGAAGGGCGCGGAATCCATCGCTCGCCCAGCACAAGCCCGGCCAGGCCAAGCAGCAGCAGGCTGGGTGCGGCGATTCCGGACGGGAGCGACGTGCCCACGTAGGCGGCCAGTGCAGAATAGGCGACGACCATCGCCACCAGCAACCCGTGACCAAGCCGACGCTCCCCGTCCGTCGCAAGGCCGGACAGGGGGTCGTCGCTCTGTGCTTCGGAAGCATCGCTCGCTGCTCGAAACGGAGATCGAACGGTGCCGATGGCGTCGTCGGCCTCCTCGTCGGTGTTGGCTTCCTCCGCCTGTGGGGGCTGGTCGTCGCCGAGCCTGAGGTCAAAGCCCGACAAGTCGAGGCCCGCGCCTTTGTTGAAGGCGCGCTCGCGAAGGAGCGCGTCCTCCTCGCGGTCGACCATGGTGGTGTGGAGGTCCGTTTGACCTTCAAGCCTCGCCGTCACCGTCGCGAAAAAGTGCACGATGACCTCCGGAACACGCGCACTCGGGCGGTGTGGCTGGCCACACCGCACGATTTGACCGCAAGGGCCTAAGAGGGGCTGCGGAACCGCGCGGCATGCTCAGCACCCCCGGCCACGGGCATGGCGCGCTCGAAGCCCTCGGCATCCATCCCAGCGGCGACGTTCACTGGAACCTTGCCGTTCCTGACCTGATCGACATGGCCGTGGACCGCAACGAAGGCGTGCTGTCCGCCCACGGCGCCCTCGTCACGGAAACAGGCGAGCGCACGGGCCGGTCGCCCAACGACAAATTCATTGTCGATGAATCAACGACTTCGGGGGACATCAACTGGGGCGACGTCAACGTCAGCACGGACCTCGCCACCTTCACCGGCCTCCGTGCCAAGGTCGTCGCCCACCTCTCCGCTCAGGAGGCGCTCTTTGTTCAGGACCTCCGCTGCGGTGCAGAACCCAGCGAGGCCCTCCCCATTCGTGTGGTCACGCAGAACGCGTGGCACAGCGCCTTTGCGCGAAACATGTTCATCCGTCCTGAAGCGAGTGAACTCAACGGCCATGTCCCGGAGTTCACCGTGCTCCACGCGCCGCACTTTGAGGCGGACCCCGCTGTGGACGGCGTCAACTCCCACGTGTTTGTCATCGTGAACTACGAGGCGAAGGAAGTCATCATCGGTGGCAGCAGGTATGCGGGCGAGATCAAGAAGTCGATCTTCTCCGTCATGAACCTCATTCTCCCGCGAAAGGGCATCCTCCCGATGCACTGTTCGGCCAACACGAACGGCGAGAACACGGCCATCTTCTTCGGGCTCTCCGGCACGGGGAAGACCACGCTCTCGGCGGACCCGAAGCGGGCGTTGATCGGCGACGACGAGCACGGCTGGGGCTCGTCTGGTGTGTTCAACTTCGAAGGTGGCTGCTATGCCAAGCTCATCGACCTCTCCGAGGAGGACGAACCTGCGATCTTCGCCACCACGCGCAAGCGCGGGACCGTGCTGGAAAACATCGTGCTTGACGATGAGGGCGTCCCAGACTTCACGGACGGTTCGAAGACGCAGAACACGCGCGGGTCCTACCCGATCGAATTCATCGACAACCGCACCATGGATTCCCGCGGAGGTCACCCACAGAACGTGATTTTCCTCACGTGCGACGCTTTTGGCGTGTTGCCTCCCATCTCCAGGCTCACGCCCGAACAGGCCGCGTACCACTTCATTTCCGGATACACGGCCAAGGTGGCGGGGACGGAAGTCGGCGTCAAGGAGCCAAAGGCGACCTTCTCCGCCTGCTTCGGTGAGCCCTTCATGCCGATGCATCCTGGCGTGTACGCCGACCTCCTCGCCGGAAAAATGGCCGAACACGGCTCCACGGCGTGGCTCATCAACACCGGGTGGTCCGGAGGACCCTACGGTGTTGGCAACCGGATGAAAATCCGCTACACCCGCGCCATGCTCAACGCAGCGCTTGACGGCGACCTCGACGGCGTCGAGTACGTCACCGATGCGCGCTTTGGCTTCGAGGTCCCGACCTCGTGCCCCGGCGTTCCCGACGAGGTGCTGCAGCCCCGCAGCACCTGGTCCGACGGTGCTGCATTCGACCGCACCGCGGACGAACTGGCGCGCATGTTCAACGCCAACTTTGGACGCTATGCTGGCGGCGTGAGCGACGAGGTCAACGCCGCGGCGCCAACACCCCTTTCGTGATCACAGCAGAGCGAGAAGGTCGCCAAGGGAGGCCCCTCCGCCGAACAACTGCGCGAGGAAGTAGAGCACACCACCGATGAGGACGGCCCGAACCGCATCGGGCAGGTCGTCGGCTTCCTTCGTGGTGTACAGCAAGAGGCCGGCGGCCACGGCGATCGGTCCGATGCTCGTGGAGAACAGCGCGAGGTTGGTGTACCTGTCCTGCCAACGTTCGTGCTTCGTGACGTCATCGACGTACTCGTTCGCTTCGACCTCGTCGGTGAGGTCATAGTCGTCGACATCGGGAGGGAGGGCGAATCCAGCCACGAGCACCAGGAAAGCCGCGAACACCAGCGCACCAAAGCCTGCTGCAACAAGCATGTGGCTCATCGGCGGGCGTTCCTT
>JALRLN010000101.1 GCA_023254445.1 Candidatus Poseidoniaceae archaeon
CTGGAGGTGGACCAAATCCCCCCACATGGGGGCGACATCGGCCACAAGGGTCGCGGTCGAACGCCCGTCCACCGTGGCCCATGAGTGGTTGACCTGTGGGGTGAGGGATTCGTTTCCACGCTGGATCTGGAGCACAATGTCGAGGTCGTACGCCGCGTCGTCGTGCATCAGCAAAAGGTACTGCTGGCCTTCACCCTCGCCTTGCCAGTCGACAAGCAGCTGCGGTGTGCTGGATTCACCGTGAGCCGACACCGGCAGCGTGGCCAGCAACAGCACGACGGTCATGCCAAGCACACGTGCGTCCATGGTACAACCTCGTCAGGGACCCTCATAGGGGTGTCTGCCCTCTGTCAGAGGTCGAGCACGTACCCGATGAGCAACGGCAGCACGATGGTGGCGTCGGATTCGATGATGAAGCGTGGCGTTTCAGGGGAGAGCTTCCCCCAGGTGATTTTCTCGTTCGGTGGCGCACCGGAGTAGCCGCCGTAGGACGTGGAGGATTCGGAAATCTGGGCGAACCACGACCACAGCGGAACCCCGTGATCGAGGTCTTGGTTCAGCATCGGCACCACGCAGATTGGGAAATCGCCGGCGATGCCTCCACCCACCTGCAGGAAGCCGACCGGCTGGTCCTGGGCCTCGTACCATTGTGCGAGGTCAAGCATGTAGTCCAAACCGCCTCGGACCACATCGGTGGAGGTAACCTCGCCTTGCAGGACCCGGGCAGTGAGGATGTTGCCCAAGGTCGAGTCCTCCCACCCGGGGACGAGCAAGGGGAGGTCTGCGTTGGCCGCAGCCAAGAGCCAACTCGTGCTCGGGTCGGCCTGCATCGCGTCGTCGAGGTCCCCAGAGGTGAGCAGGTCGTACAGGTAGCGGTGGGGAAGGGCCCGGGTCCCTGCTTCACCCGCCAACCGCCAGCGTCGAAGAAGGTGGGCCTCAAGGGCCCGGAAGGCCTCCTCCTCCGGAATGCAAACGTCGGTGACGCGGTTCATTCCACGTTCGAGGAGGGCAACCTCGTCTTCGGCGGACAAATCGCGCCAGTGCGGGATGCGTTCGTAATGGTCGTGCGCAACGAGTCGAAAGACGTCTTCCTCGAGGTTCGCCCCCGTGCAGGAGATGGCGCCGATGTGCCCCGCACGGATCATCGGTGCAATGAGTCGCCCCATCCCAGCCGTGCTCATCGCCCCAGCCAGGGTGAGCATCAGTTTCCCGCCGCCCTGCAGAAACTCCAGGAGGCTGTGGGCTGTTTCGCGAAGCGTGCCCGCGTTGAAGTGTTCGTAATGGTGGTCCACGAAGTCGCGGACCGACATCCTCAGGCCCCCAGGTGAACCACCTCGCCATGCACGAAGCGGGGCATCTCAGCGCGGTGGCGCAGGACAAGGTCAGGCATGGCGGCGACGAGGGAGGCCGTGATGTCGTCAGCGATGCCCATTGGGTCGGTGGACCCGCAGGTAAAGCAGTCCACGGCCAGCCAGCCGAGTTCGGAGTAGCAATGCGCGCTCACGTGGCTTTCATCGAGGAGGACCACGGCAGCGAAGCCCGGAGGGGACACGGCACCGTCGAACCGTTCGACGTGGGCGTGCACCTCACGTGCGGTGCTGCGTGCAACCGCAGCACGCATCACCTCGAGCATCCAACCGCCGTCGTCTTCGACTGGAGGGGCGTACCCCGTGAAGTCCAGCACCACATGCTTGCCGTGAGAGCCTTCAGGCGGTTGGTGTGTCAATGCGCGGGCGGAGGACCCGGGGTTTTTATGCATATCCCGCAAAAGATGGCTACCTGAAACCCGAAAATGTGCCGCAAACCAGTGGTTTTCGCGGCCCTGGCGTCGAATCTGCTGAGGCATCCCATCGCCCTTCTCGACGGGCATGCACGTGGGCCCCCAAGACCTTGGTGGCAAGCATGGCAGCGGTGAACTGCGTGAGGGGCGAGCCCTCTTGTCGGCAAATTTCGTTGACGTCGGCGCTGATGACGGTTGCCTTTGGTGCGGCAAACACGGCCTCGATGGCCTCGTACGCATGCCAGTAGGTGAGGCCCCCCGGAACGGGCGTCCCGGTGGCCGGGACAAGCGTACCGTCCAAGCCATCGATGTCGATGGTCAGGTGAACGGGACCTTGGATGGCCCTCAAGGCCTCGACGAGCCTTGCCCAGTGGGCTGCGCCACCGCACGGTGAAAGCAAATCACGGGCGTAGTGGGTCTCGATGCGATCGTCCGAACGGATCCGCTCTTCCTCCTCGAGGGAATGCGCGCGGATGCCAATTTGAATGAGGCGCCCGACGCCGAGGTCAAGGGCCCGGGAGGCCGCGCAGGCGTGGGACCAACGTTCCCCGTCGAGGTCCGAGCGGAGGTCCGCATGTGCATCAAGTTGGACAACGGTGAGTCGGCCAAGGTCGCCCTCGAGGGTGGCGTGCTCGCGCATGGCCGCGAGAACGGGCGGCAGGATGCCATGCTCGCCCCCAAGCACCAACGGGAAGACGTCACCGGAAGCCCATGGACGGACGTAGCCTTCGATGGCATCCAGTTGCTCGAGCAGGCTGCCTGCGTCGCTGGACCAAGGTCGCTCCGTCCGAATGGTCAAGCCCGCAGGCAAGTCCTCGTTGAGGAGCACGTCGTGAAGTTCGACCTGCGCGCTCGCCTCGAGGCACGCCATCGGTCCGTCTGCCGTGCCTTGACCATAGGACGTGGTCAGTTCGTACGGTAGAGGAAGCACGACCATGTCGGGAGCGGCCCAAGGGTCCTCGTCGAGACCGAGCATGGTGGGGACGTCGCCCTCCATGACCAAGCGGAACGACATGACATCATGAGGATTCGCGTGGCTCGATGTCCATGATGGGGGCTCATCCCTCGGTGTGTTCATATAGGGTGTCGAACAATATACACTACCGTCGCGGGAGAAAGGTTTCGCGCGGCGGAGATGGTGAATCGCATGAGCATGACCCTTGAGGACCTAACGCGCGCCATCCAGCAGCACATCGATACGGACATGGACATGGAGGTCGCTCGAGGCATGGCCGAGCACGCCCTCGGCTTCTTCGGCTTTTACAACCGGATCATCGACAATGCCCTCGAACCCAACGACCGTAACTTGTTCTACATGTTCCAAGATTGGGACCTCCTGACCACGGAGTCGGAAGAGACGACGCTCTGGGACGGACGCGAATGGCGCATCCACTACTGGAAGTTCAAGCCGGACCTCCGCGAGCGTGTCGAGGCGTACATGCAACGCAGCCTCGAAACCGAAGACGCCGACCCTTATGCGGACATCTACACCGGGGACGGCTCGACCATCTGGATGAGGGAATCCGAGCGCGTGGCCAATCCAAACGCGTTCACCTCCGACTGGTGACCCTGTGACGTGCATCAGCGGCAAGGGTCTTCAGACCAGTCGACCTCCCACGTTCATGCGCGGGCGAGCCATCTTCCTCGCGGCCATGCTGCTGGCGACCACGGCGCTCGCAGGCGCGCACGCTCAACAGCCCGACATCGTCCAGGAGCACATCTACCACACCCACGCTCAATTGACCATCGACGTCAACGCGTGGGCCGACGACCATCCCGACATCGTCGACCTCACCTCCGCCGGGGAAACGGTGCTTGGACGCGCCTTGCATGTGGTGCGCATCTCCGATTGGAGCGTGGACACCAAACCCGACGGCACCGCGAAGGAGGTGGTCTACATTGACGGTGGCCATCATGGAAACGAGCACCTTGGGACCGCCCTTGCCTTCTTGGTGGCAGAGCATTACATCGAAGGGTGGGCCGAAGGGGACGAAGCGGTCGTTCAGGTGCTCCAAACCACGGAACTGCACATCCTGATCATGCTCAACGCCGATGGAAACGACATGGACACGCGCTGGAACGTCCGTCAAGTGGACCTCAACCGCAACTACGACCACCATTGGAACGAGCACGACGAGACCCAGCCTGGAAGCGGCCCCTTCAGCGAACCCGAAACGACGGCCAACGGCATCTACATGCGCGAAGTGGTTCCGAACGCCGACCTGTACGTCACCATGCACACGGGCGTGTGGATCATGCTCTATCCTTGGGGGATCATCCCCGACCAGCCGGTGGATTGGGAACTCTTCCACTACATCCGCGATGTTGTTCATGACGGCATTTCGGACATCCCGATTCAGAACGCAAACCAGGGCCTCTACCCCAATTCGGGGACAAGCCGCGACTACGGGTATGGCGTCATGGGCTTCCCGACCTTCACCTTCGAAACCGACGACGAGCAGTGGCTGCCCGGTACGGCAGAGCCCTTGTCGAGCCGGCTTGGTGAGGAACTCGACGTGATGGAATACCTGATCGAGAACGTGTGGTATTGGCGTGCCCGGCTCGAGGTCACCAATGTCGTGGTCGAAGACGACGTGCGCCTTGAGGTTCGAAACCTCGGTCACGCAACAACCGCCAACGCTTCCTTGGAATACATCGATGGCGACGGGATGGTCGCGTGGGCCTCCCCCATGTTCACGGTCAACGCGTCCTCCTCCGCTTCGCCGACCTTCGCGTTTGACAGAGGCGTCTTGACCGGCGGAGGTTCTTGGAACTTGAATTACCAAAAACGCGTCATCGACGCCGCCCAATGGGTCAACGAAAGCGTGCCCTCGGAGGTCGTTGACCTTCGCCCCTCGACCGACGGCGCTGCACTGCCCATCGGCACAGCGCCCCTCTTGGTCGCGAGCCTGATCGCAGCCGTGGCCGTGGAGGCCAAGCGTCGAGGCATCGACCTCTGTGGTGAGGATGGCGAGCATTGATTAGCCCCGCCCCGAAGCAACATTGGGGCTCCCTATGCGCATCGATGTCAGTCCAACCAACACCCACAACGGAACCCTCGTCCTTCCTCTCGTCAAAGGCGACGACGTCGCGGACGCCACGCTCTCCGGCGTGCCTGCCTCGGTGAAGCACCAGGTGGCCCGCGCCCTCGAGGGTGGCGATTTCAAGGGCAAGAAGGGCGAAGTCCTGAGCCTCGTGGGTGCTGAAGATGGACGCGCTCTGCTCGTGGGCCTCGGCCCCGAGGACAAGGTCGACCTCGACGTCTGGAGGGCGACAGGTGCGGCTGTGGTCGCCGCCATCAAACCAAGCCACGGAAAGGAATTCACCGTCGCCACCGAAGGTGCGAGTTTGGACGACCTGTCCGCCATGGCGGAGGGGTTGCTCTTGCGCGACTACCGCTACGACGCCTACCTGTCGAAGGACGACGAGGATGAGGACGACGACGCGGAACTCGTCGTGCGGCTCCA
>JALRLN010000102.1 GCA_023254445.1 Candidatus Poseidoniaceae archaeon
CACCCCTCTCACGGCGGCTCCCGCGGCGCCGTACCTGCTGCAGGCGCTGATCGCCGCCGAGCACGCCATCGCCCCGGTCGCGGCGGCGACCGCATGGCACCGCATCGTCGCGCGGTACGACGAGCTGCTCGCCCTCGCACCCACGCCGGTCACCCGGCTCACCCGGGCGGTGGCCGTGGGTGAGAGCGAGGGCCCGGAGGCCGGGCTCGCCGCACTCGACGGCGTGGCGCTCCCCGGTCACCGGCTGCCCGCGGTGCGGGCCGACCTGCTGCGGAGAGCCGGGCGGGAGGACGAGTCACGCACGGCCTACGACGCGGCGATCGCGCTGTGCCGCAACGAGGCGGAGCGAGCCCACCTCGTCGCGCGCCGCGCAGCGACCGGCAGCGACTAGCAGCCGCCGGCGACGGCGGGGATGACCGACACCTCGGCGCCGTCGGGCGTCGGGGTGGTGGTACGCGTGGTCTTCGATGACCGGCACGTCCTCGCCAAGCAGGTCCTGGATGCCGACGAGGTACCCCGATTCTGTCTCGTCGCAGAAGGAGTACGCCACGCCGGTGCGGCCCGCGCGTGCCGTGCGCCCGATGCGGTGCACGTAGATCTCCGGCTCGTTCGGGAGTTCGTAGTTGAACACGTGCGTGATGCCTTCGACGTCGATGCCGCGGCTGGCGATGTCGGTCGCAACGAGGATGGGCACGTCACCGTCGCGGAAGCCCTCAAGGGCCCGGACCCGAGCGGTTTGGCTCTTGTTGCCGTGGATGGCTTCGGCCACGATGCCGTCGCGTGACAGTTGCTGCACCAAGCGGTTCGCGCCGTGCTTCGTGCGGGTGAAGACGATGCCGCAATCCACCATTTCGGCGTGGATGATGTCGGCGAGCAGGCGCACCTTGTCCGCCTTCTTCACGAACATCACATGCTGCTCGATGCGGTCGGTCGTGGGCTCCTCCGGGCTGACGTCCACGCGAACGGGGTCGGTGAGCATCTTGGCGACCAGATCGCGGATGCCTTCGGGCATGGTCGCGCTGAACAGCAGGTTCTGGCGCTCCCGGGGGAGGAGGCGGAGGATCTTCCGAACGTCGTGGATGAAGCCCATGTCGAGCATCCGGTCCGCCTCGTCCAGCACCAGGTGCTTGACGTGCGAGAGGTCGACGTAGCCCTGTTCCTCAAGGTCGAGGAGGCGCCCGGGGGTGGCGACCAGCACGTCGACGCCCCGGTCAATGGCGCGCACCTGCGGCATCTGACCAACGCCGCCGAAGATGACGAAGGAGTGCAGGGTCAGGTTGCGGCCGTAGACCTCGAGGCGGTCGCCGATTTGGGCCGCCAGTTCACGCGTCGGTGTGAGAATAAGCGCACGGATCGGGCGTCCATGTTCCGGACGTTCGGCGGCGAGGTGGTGCAGGATGGGCAGGGCGAAGGCCGCGGTCTTGCCGGTGCCCGTCTGGGCCACGCCAAGCACGTCCCGGCCTTCGAGCAAGGCAGGGATGGTCCGTTCCTGAACGGGGGTTGGCGTCGTGTAGCCCTCGGCGCGCACGGCGCGCTGGATGCGGTCGTCGAGGGCAAGGTCGGAAAACTCGGTCATGTGAGGTGGCCTCAGGCGGAGGAGGACCCCGGAGCCGAGGCCCTCAGGACCTTCCGGTCCACCCCTCCCTCAGCGCACCCCCTTTCAACCCCACAGGTCGAAGTTGACCGCAAAGGGGACGGTTGCGGCCACCACGGTCGTGGAGCAGAAGACCCCGTTCTGCACGGCGAGCAAGGACGCTGCACCTGAACGCGCCCGGCGTGTCGGCAGGTTGACGTTCAGCACGGATGCGCGGGCGGCATGGCCTCCATGTGGCTCATCGCCCCTCTCGCTGCCCTCAGCACCTTCGTCTTCAACTTCGCATGGTTCGGCCCGCTCAAGATGTGGACCCATTGGACGAACGCGTTGGGTTTGACGGAGGAGGACCTGCACGGGAAGTACCACACCGCACCCGTCCTCTTCGGCTCCGTGCTTGCGGCCCTCATGGTCGAGACGCTCGTGGTTCTGTGGGTGTTGTCCACGGCCTACGCGGCCCCCACAGCGATGGACGGCGCCGTCCTCGGCCTGGCGTTGGGTGGCGGCATTGCCGCGACCACCTCGTTGGGCCACCGCATGTTTGCGGCGCAGGGCTTCAAGGTCTGGCTCATCGAGGTGACCCCTGACGTGGTGGGCCTCGTGATGATCGGTGCGGTGCTCGGTGCCTTCCTCTGAGCCTCACACCGATCACGCAGCAGGCCTCAGTTCGCACCTTCCGCCCGTTCACCAGGTCGCGCACAGTAAGGTCGACGGCCCACTTGACCACGGAGGCTCATGGCCACTTTTGCCAGAGGTCGTTGGTATGGGCGGTCCGGTACCACCAATCCGGATGGCCCGGTGGCCATTGAATCCACTCGAATCCGTCAGGCTTCACGATGCCAACTTCCGACACAGGGGGCTCGTTGACGGTCGAAGGGGGCGCAGGCAGGACGGCGCCCGTGGCTCCTGAATCCACGCTCTTGTCGCTCAGGGCCAATTTTTCCTCGAGCAACCGCGTGCGGTCCTCGGAATCGACCGACCCTGCAAGCCCGAAGTAGCCCTCGTTGTGGGCAATCCTGTGCAGTTCGGCCGGGGTTGACCCACGGAGGTCCTCGATGAGGGTGAAGAGTTTCTCCCTCGTCTCCTTCGTGATCTCGTTGTTGGTGTATCGACCGGTGAGGTCGGCCTTGAGTTGGTCAAGTTCCTCGGCAAACTCCTGTGGCAGGTGATGGTAGGCTTGCGTGATGGACTGCAAGTATCGCAACTCTGCGCGCTCCTCTTCTGAGAGTTTGGAATGCTTGCGAAGGACCTGCACCCAGCGGAAGGCATCGGGAAGGATGGCCGCCACCGCATTGGTCTGAAGCACGCTGAACAACGCCAGGAGGATGGCGCCAAGGCCGACGGTGGTCGTCACAGGGTCGGCTTGCCCGGCAAAGAAGGAGGCAAGGGCCGAGGTCGGTTCAACCTCCTCTTCCGACTCAACCATCACGCAACCGGTCGAATCCACAACCGTGTTTGGAAGCGTCCATGGGCAGCGGTCATCAACATCAGAAACGCCGTCAGCGTCCTGGTCAAGGAGACGTCGCTGCGCTTCGCTGCAGCCGTGCTCGGTCACGTTGTCCCCAATGGCGGTCGAGGGGCAGACGTCCTTGGAATCGACCACCCCGTCACCATCGCCGTCGTCGAGGCAACCGTCCTCGTTGTCGTCCAAGGCCGAGGCGTTCACCTCCGGGCATTGATCCTGCACGTCAGGAACGCCGTCGCCGTCGCCGTCCAGGGCGCACCCGTTGGCGTCCACCGTGACGTCGGCTTCTGTGCTCGGGCACGCATCGACCGAATCGCCAACGCCGTCGCCGTCCGAGTCCAGCGATTCGTTGGCGTCGTTCGGGTACGCATCGGCGTTGTCGCCCACGCCATCGCCGTCTGAATCAGCGGATTCGCTCGCGTCGTTCGGGAACGCATCGGCGTTGTCGCCCACGCCATCACCGTCGGAATCGACGGACTCGCTGCCATCGTTCGGGAAGGCGTCCGTGTTGTCGCCCACGCCGTCCCCGTCGGCATCGAATTGCTCGAAGGCGTTCATCGGGAAGGCATCGGCGTTGTCCCCGACCCCGTCACCGTCAGCATCAGCGGACTCGGAGGCGTCGTTGGGGAAGGCGTCACCGTTGTCGCCAACGCCGTCGCCGTCGGAATCGAAGGTTTCGAAGGCGTTGAAGGGGAACATGTCGCTGTTGTCGCCAACGCCATCACCGTCGCTGTCGAAGGCCTCTGTGGAATCGTTTGGGAAGGCGTCGGCGTTGTTGCCCACGCCGTCACCGTCACTGTCCTCCCATTCGTTGGCGTTGTCAGGGAAGGCATCGCCGGTGTTGCTGTAGCCGTCGTTGTCGTCGTCCGGACAGCCGACCACGTCCTCCGTGGATGCACCTGCATCGTTCGGGCAATCGTCGTCAGCGTTCAGCACGCCATCTCCGTCGAAGTCGTTCTGGTCGATGAACTCGAAGGAGGAGGACAGCAGGTGCTCCCCGCCGTCCTTGTCGACCAGCGAAAGGTCCACCGTACCCGCAAAGGCGACGCTTGGCGTCGTCACGCGAACCGTCGTGTCGTTGAGCACGGTTCCCGTGACCGAACCAACTTGACCGAATTGAACGGTGACCTCGTTGGTGACGCTCAAGCCGGTGGAGATCGTGGCGTACTTCATGACATCGAGGTTTTCGTCGGTGTAGGCGACGTGAATGACACCGTTCGCATCAAGCACCATGGACGTGCTGTCGCCCATGTCGCCTCCGCTCGCAACGGTTTGAATCTGCCAAGACGAGGCGCCGGGGTCCCACGAGGCGTGCTTGAGGTTGAATCCAGACCACGAATGGTACACGATGTGCGGGTTGCCCCCTGCGTCGATGGCGATGTTCGCGTCGTACCCGTATCCAGAGGCGTCCACGATGGTGGTGGACCACTGCCCGTTTGGAACGCCGGTGGCGTACCGCAGGTCGTCGTTCCTGTCGTCAAAGTGCGCGATGTGGAACTGCCCGTCGTCGTCCATGGCCATTGCAAGGTAATACCCAGGGTACATGTTGTACGCAGGAACGGCAAAGTCGATGCCGTAGGACGTAAAGGACCCGCTTTGGTTGCTGGCGATCTTCAATTTCCCGTCCTCACGCGACTGGTAGGCGATGTGGACATGGTCGTTCTCGTCGATCACGATCGCTGAATGGCATCCACGGTTGTCCCCAGCAGCCACGGTCTGCGTGGACCATTGCGTGCCGTCGAAGGACGCCAACTTCAGGCCGTTTCCGCAGAACGAGGCTGAGACGGCGTAGGAGATGTGCGGGTGGTTGTTCGAATCGACGGCAATCCCGACCTCGCCGTACTTGACGTTCCCCGTCACGTACGATTTGCTCCATGTGGTGCCGTCGAAGTGGAGGTAGTACAGGTGGTCACCGTTGGCATAGTAGGCCGCGTGAAGGTGGTCGTTGCCATCGATGACCATGTGCGTGAAGCGACAGTAACTCGTGTCGCAATCGGTGATTTTCGTGGTCACCCATGACGAGCCGTCGTACACGGAGTGGTGGAATTCGTAGGTTCCACCGTTGGCATGCACCACGTGCAGGTTGCCGCCCGAGTCGACGGCAATCGCGTTCTCGTGACCGGCTTGATCGGCGCTGTCAGCGGGGTTCAACGACCATTGGTGGTCCAGACCGTCGTCGGTCACGTTCCTG
>JALRLN010000103.1 GCA_023254445.1 Candidatus Poseidoniaceae archaeon
CGACGAGGCGGACCACCACCTCGGCGGCCACGCCGTGGATTTGACCAACGCCACCCACATGACGATGCTCGACCACGTGTACAGCGTGGAGAACCCCTCCTACCACGTCAACCCGAAGGGGCTTGACGCGAAACTCACCTATGCGATGTTCATCCCTTGCTTGACCTTGGGCGCCCTCGTCTTTGTTTTGCTTCGCTCGATGGCGACCGGTTACGAGTTTGAGATGAACAAGTGCTACGGTTGCGACCTGTGCGATGACGCTTGCCCGGTGCGCCTGTTCAACGGCGGTGACAAGTTGAACATCATCTACAACACGTGGAACAACGAAGACGACGGCGTGCCGATGTACTCATGCCTCACATGTTCGGCCTGCACCAACGCTTGCCCGCAACTGGTGGACTACGACTCGTACGTGGACATCCGCCGAAGCCTCATCGTGGGCGGGCCGCAAGCGGCCATCCCCCACACCGTCCTGCAGGCGGTGCTCTCGGCCGAGGCCGACGACGACGACGTCTTCATCGCCACGGAGGATTACCCGATCACCAGCAACGTCGGCTACTACCCCGGTTGCGTGGACTACCTCGACCAAGAGATGGTCTTCTCGCACCTGAACGAAGGCAGCATGGACCTCGGCGCAAGCACGACCGCGGCCTTCACGCTGTTCGAGGAGATGGGCGAAGAGGTAACCTACCTCGGCCGAGACTTCCTGAAGTGCTGCGGCCACGACCAGAAGTGGCAGGGCATGACGGAGGTCTTTGAGAAGCTCAAGGCCTACAACCAGAAGCGCATCACCGAATCCGGCATCGACACCCTCGTGTCGTCCTGCGCGGAGTGCTTCCGCACCTTCGCCCGCGACTACGAACTCGAGGGCGTGAAGGTGATGCACACCACGGAGTACCTCATCGAGCAGGGCTTCGACATGAACCTCAAGGCCGACGAAGCCACGACCGTCACCTACCACGACCCGTGCCGCCTCGGCCGCCAGATGGGCATCACCGAAGAGCCGCGTGCGCTGCTTGGCAAGGTCGAGAACGTCGAACTGGTCGAGATGGAGCACCACGGCGAGGACGCCATGTGCTGCGGTGTCTCGAGCATGATGGCCTGCAACGAAAACGCCCGCGCCCTGCGCGTCACGCGCATGGACGAGGTGATCGCCACCGGCGCCAGCACGATGATCACCTCCTGCCCGAAGTGCGTGTCTCACCTTGAGTGCCTGAAGTTCGAAGGCGATGAGAAGTACGAGGGCATCGAGATCCTCGACGTGGTGACCTTCCTCGCTCAGCAGGTTGAGGCCAAGAAGGCCCTCGTTGACGGCGACGCTCGCGTCGGTGTCGAGGCCTGAACGCATCAACCGTCCATCGGAGGCGCTTCGTCGTCCTCCATGCCACGGATTTCGTAGTTCGACGGGAAGAGCGCGACGGCGACGCCGAGCGCCAACAAGGCCAAGCCCCATCCGAAGCGTTGCTGAACGAACAGGAGTTCCAGGGAGATGACCACCAACGTCAATCCCCCGATGTTTGACGTCCACACGAGGGTCTTGAAGGTGGACAAGGAGACGCCCTGCGTCCCGGGTTTCCGGTACGGTCCAAACTCACCGCCAAAGCGCTGAGCGCTGGCTTCCTTGCCTTGTTTTGACATCCTGTTGTCCTCCTTATCGATCGATCATGAGGATGGCGTCGGTCGGGCAGGCCAAGACGCACAGCCCACACCCGGTGCAGGCGTCTCGGACGATGACCGCCTTCCTGTTCGATTCCATCTCCAAGACGGGGCTGCGCAACGGCGTCGGGACCATGTCGATGGCTTCATCGTCGCAGACGATGGTGCACTGATCGCAGCCAATGCAGAGGTCCTCTTTGACAAAAGCCACGGCCGTCTCTCCAACCTTCAGGTCCGCCTTGCGTCCTTCGTGCCCTCGGTCAAGGGAGGCGCGGATGCGCTCTGCCTCTGCCGCGCGTCGGGCCGCGAGTTCCTCACGGCCGGTCATGGCCTTGCCTCCCTTGGCCCTCGCTTCAATCTTGGCCGAGCGTCCTACGAACGCTCAATCCGACCAGGACATCGCCAAGCGCGTAGAAGGAGCCCACCAGCAACGGTGGATTCCACGCCGTGGCGCCGATCCACGGCACCACCGGGGCCCACGACCAGTTGCCCAGCCACGTCCCCCAGAGTTCCATCATGAGCGCCAACCACGTCATCGTCGCGTACAAGCGTGGGTCTGGACCCCATCGCACGAACGCGCACAAGGCGATGAGCAGCACGGCCTCCATCGTCCCGGTTCCGGACACGACACCCCACACCACGAAGGGAAGGAGCAGCAGCGGGCTCCACGACCACGCAGCGGGCAGGGCGTGCGTCGTGCACCGTCGACCCAAGTCGAAGAGGAACCAGTGGCCTGGAGGAACGAACAACGGCATGAGCCCATGCTGATACTCGTAGATGCGCCAGACTTCGGAGAAGAACAACTCCATGGGCGTGGCGAAGGCGATCACCGTCCACATCTCAATGCGCCGACGTCGGTCCGATGTGGCGTGGTCGTGCAGAAAGACGCCCCAACACCAGAGCACGACCAGCGCTTCAGCCACGCGCCGGTCAAGCAATCCACCGAGGTCGGTCGCCGCCATGGGAAGGCCGAGGCCGATGCTGAGCGCGAAGACCACGCCGCGCCCCATGACCCTCCGTGCCGGCCCGGGTCCATATCAGGTGCGACGCGCGGCGTTGAGCCGCTCCGCTCCCATCGCGAGCATGCTGAGTTCTGCAACGAGGGCGTAGCGCCCTTTGGCGCGGGAGCGGGCGAGGACGTCGACGTCCTTCGCGTGCAGGAAGGACGAACTTGGGGAGTTCAGGTTTTCGAGGTCCCCCTTTTCGGCGTTGGCCCGGTAAAACCAGGAGGCGGCTTCGCCGTCCACGAGGTAGACGACCGGTTCGAGGACGCCGGCATCGTCCGCCGTTCGAATCGACGTCGGAACGCCTTCTTGGATCAGGAAATTTTCCACATCTGCTCCCCCTTTGGCGTACATCAAGCGCTTCATTTTCCGGTTGGACATCGCGAGCAACTCGTCACCGGAGCGCACCGCCATGATGCCGAGCCCGTACGTTCCTCGGTCGTTTTTGACGAAGGCCACCGGCTCCTGCTCAATGCCGAGGACGGCGTATTTTGCCGCGATCCGCTCAAGGAAGGTGTCGACCTCGGCTGCGAGGATTTCCCTGCATGTTGCGCGATCCAAGCATTTGTCCTCCGAAACGAACCATTCCGTCATGAGGTGCCACGGGTCGATGCCCAGCAGCGCTGCGACCTCTTTCACGTAGGGTTCCAAGGCGGCTTGATGCTCGGACTTTCGACGGCGGTGCCACCCCATCTCGGGCGGGGGCATGACGTCGCCGGCGCTCAATTCCTCTGGCAGGCCCGTCGTCAAGTCGTTGTTGAGCAGCACCACGTCTGGTACCATTCCTCCAACGAGGAGGCCCAGTCCTTCGTCGTGGGTCACCTCGTCCACGGGAACGAGCCCGGTCAGGCCGGTCAGGCTGCCAAGCCCGTTGAGGTCGGCGCTTCCAAGGGTCGCACGGAAGCCCCCTGCGGCCAAAAGGCGAAGCAACGTTCCGAGGTTCTCAACGTAGCCCGGGTTGCGGGTGTGCGATTCAGGATAGAGGTGCACCCACGTGGCTCCCTCATGGGTGCGAAGGATGTGGTCACGGAGCAACGCTGCGAGGCGCTCCTCGTCGTCAGCAGGGACGTTGTTGAAACCCGCAGGGAAGTGGTTCGCGTCCACCGCGGACACCTTCCAACCGGCATCCCGAACGTCCACGCTGCCGTAGATGGGGATCGGTACCTTCGTCCGCTGTTCTGCGAACCATGCTTCCAACTGGGGGCGGCAGGCTTCGATGCGTTCGTCGATCCAAGTCCAATCGCTCATGCCGCTGCCTCCAGGATGCTGACGAGGTCTCCGGTCGGCGGGCGCCGACCGTCGTCCGTGAGGTGGATCGCATCAAACAGGGCAAGGCCGAGCATCATGTCCGGCTGCTGTTCGAGGACCTTCGAAAACCGGGGGTACCGGTCCAGCACCCATGAGGCTGCAGGACGGTGTTCGTTCAGCGCGCGCTTGAGCAAGGAAGGTGCGGTCGCTGTCCCTGCAGGCAACTTTGGCCGGCGAACGATCTCAGGGGGCAACTCGGTGAGGTCGGCCGCCCGACGCAGGGCGGCCTTTTCTTCGAGGCTTGGCGGCAGGCGCCACTCCATCGGCAGCCGGTGCGCGGCCTCCCGGTGTGGCCGTCCAAGGAACGGCACGCGCACCTCCAGCCCGTGCGCCATTGAATGACGGTCAACAAGCCGAAGCTGGAAGTTGCTCAACTGACCGTGCTCAAGTTCGAAGTTCAGAAGGGAACGAAGGTCCGAACATCGCTCCTCAGGACGGTGCTCAGCGACAAGGTCCTCATGAAGCTGCATTGAGGTGCCGTCAAGCGCCGCCTTGGCCATGGGATGGTCGATGCTCGCCAGACGGGACGCCACGGTTGCGCCGTGCCCGATGGCGTCCCGGTAGCGCGGGTACCCCGCGTGAAGTTCGTCGGCGCCCTGCCCACAGAGCCCAACCGTCACCTGTTCCGCCATGGTTTGAAAGAGCGGTTGGAAGAACATCACCGTCGTGTCGAGGTCCTCGCCGTGCCACACAAGGTTGGGCAAGTGACGTTCGAAGTCGCCTTCGTTGAGGAGGTGTTGGTGGTGAACAAGGTCCAACGAGGAGGCCACCGCTTCGGCTGCCTTCCAATCCGGGTTGTCTTCGGATTCCGCCACGGTCCAGACCTCGGGGACGGGTTGACCGGCACGCTCTGCGGCCTCATGGGCCACGGCTGCGACGAGCGACGAATCAAGGCCGCCGGAGAGCACGATGCCAACCGGAACCTCAGCCATCAGGCGTTGCTCCACGCTGAGGATGAAGGACTCGAGCAGGTCGCTCGCCTGACGCGTGGGGTCCCAGGTGTGGGCCGGGTCGAGGTGCTGGCGCTCGATGTCCGCCACGTCACGTCGCTTGGCGTGACCGTTCTCGTCCAGGCTCCACCGTTCGACGGTGCCGGGGCGAACCTGACGGACCCCCTTGAGGAGCGAGGTTGCGTCGAGGGGGTACTCCCACGCCAAACGAAGGGTCAAGGCCGCTTCGTCCAGCCGAGGTGCATGCCCTTCGTGGGCTCGCAGGGCCTTGGCTTCCGAGGCGAACACGAGTCC
>JALRLN010000104.1 GCA_023254445.1 Candidatus Poseidoniaceae archaeon
CGCTCTGGCGGCGGTGGAGGCTACCGTGGTGGCGGAAACCGTGGCGGCGGTGGCGGTCGCTCAGGCGGCGGTGGAGGCTACCGTGGTGGCGGAAACCGTGGCGGTGGCGGCGGCGGTGGGCGTTCCGAGCGCTGACGACCGGTTCCACGTTCCAAAGTGGGTGGTATGAACGGCTGCTCTTGCCCCGTTTCGTAGTGACCTTGAAGGTGAAGACGGCCTTGTCGCATACGTGAATCCGGATTTGGACAGCGCGAGCATCGTCCTCAACATCCTGCTCTACGTGCTGCTGCCCCTGTGGGGCGTCGCAGGGCTCGT
The DNA here is from genome assembly GCA_023254445.1 of Candidatus Poseidoniaceae archaeon. Lineage (GTDB taxonomy): Archaea > Thermoplasmatota > Poseidoniia > Poseidoniales > Poseidoniaceae > MGIIa-L3. Next base: position 316 of record JALRLN010000104.1, read on the forward strand.
CGATTGGTTCTGCCATCGGGCGACGAACATCGAGGAAACTTCAGGCCTGCTGGAAGCATTGGTCCACGTGCTGATGGGCGTCCAGATCAGCATCCCCGTGTTCCTCGCCCTCACCTTCGAGGTGAACGTGCTGGTCCTCATCCTGTGCTTCCTCGCCTTGCTGATGCACGAAGTGGTGGCGCACTACGACGTGCATTACGCCTCGCCCCTGCGAGAGATCAGCATCTGGGAGGTTCATGCGCACAATTACCTCGCCACGCTTCCCTTCTTCATCCTCCTGCTGATCATCGTTCGACGGTGGGAGACTTTCGTCGATCTCATCACCTTCAACTGGGCGGGGAACATGGCGCTTGAGGCCCGCCAAGAAGCGCTTGGGGTCAACGGTGGCTACGCCCTGACCTACTTCATCACCATGGGGATTTTCATCACCGGACCGTACTTCTTCGAGGTGCTGCGCTGCTGGCAGTGGGAGCGGGCCAACGGCGTCTCCACCCTCCCATGGAGGAAGACGGCTTGACCCAGGTCTACATCACGTCCACGGGTTGGCACCTTCCAGGGCCGGCGGTGTCGAACGACCGCGTGGAGGACGTGCTCGGTGCGGTGAACGGCAAGCCCTCGGGCTTGCGGGCGCAGATTCAGAAGTCCAACGGCATCCTGCAGCGCCACTACGGCATCGATGAGCGGCAGCAGAGCACCATCAGCAACGCCGGGATGGCGGTGGAGGCTGGAAAGCAATGCATGGACCGGGCCTTCCGGCCCTTGCATCAGGTCGGCATGCTCGCCGTCGCCTCCACGCAAGGCGACCATCCCGCACCCGGCTTGGCGTCCTTTGTGCAGGCCGGCCTCGGGATGGCCGAGGTGGAGATCCTCTCCGCGCAGTCCATCTGCTCCTCGTCGATGATGGCGCTGAAGGCGGCGTGGTTGTCGCTGCGGTGCGAGGAGCACGAGGCGGCCTGGGTCATCGCCACCGAAATGCCGTCGCGCCTGCTCAAGAAGCAGCGCTACGAAGCGGCGACGGAGTCCACGTTTGCGACGAAGACCATCGATTTCAACACCGAATTCCTCCGCTGGATGCTGTCCGACGGCGCCGGCGCGCTGCTGTTGGAGACCGCTCCACGTCCGAAGGGGGTCTCCCTTCGTATCGATTGGATGAAGGGTTGGTCGCATGCCCATGCCTTGCCGACCTGCATGAGCGTGGGCGACAGCGGAAAAACCGACGAGGAGCGCACCTGGCAGGACTACGACACCTACGCCGAGGCGGAGCGGGACGGGGCCTTGCTGCTGCGCCAAGACGTGCGCTTGCTAGACCACATCGTGCGGCTCGGTGTCGACGGGTACGTTCGCTTGGTGCAGGATGGGCTGAACGTGCCCTCGGAGGTGGACCACTTCCTGTGCCACTACTCCTCCCATCACTTCCGACCAAAGATCCTCGAAATGCTCGATGCAGCAGGCGTCGGCATCCCAGACGAGAAGTGGTGGACGAACCTCTACACGCGTGGGAACACGGGTGCAGCGTCATTGTTCATTATGCTGGACGAGTTCATTCGAACGCAAGCGCCGAAGGTGGGCGACCGCATCCTTTGCTTTGTTCCTGAATCCGGCCGCTTCAACACGACGTACATGCACCTGACGGTGGTTGACCATGAGTGACGGAAGCATCGCCATCGACGGCCAGCCGGTGGCCACAGCCGCCTCGTCCATCGGAGCGGAGGACGTTCCGGACCTCTCCCCGCTGGCTCAGGACGCCCTCCGTCGCCTGCTTCGCGTCTGGATTCAGTTCGAGCGGGACCTCGTAACGGTGCCCATCCTTCGTCGATTGGACCTCGGCACCTACACCCTTGCCGACCACCGCCGCCTCCTCCTCAACATGCGCCAGCAGGTCATCGAAGGCTCGCGCTGGATCGCCCGCGCCGCCTCCTCGATGGACCGCGACCACAGCGCGCTTCGCTCGCTGGTGCTGCGGCATGCGGTGGATGAGCACCGTGATTTTTCGATGCTCGAACAGGATTACGTGGCCGCCGGGGGCGACCTGGCGACGATTCAGGAACGCCACAAGAACGTCGGAAGCGAGGCCTTCCACGGCTTCATGATGCACCGCGCAAGCCAGCCAAACCCCGTGGACATGCTCGGTGCGATGTGGATCATCGAAGGACTCGGCGAGCGCATGGCCAGCGGGTGGTCCGCTCGCATGGAGGAACTGTGCGAGCGCGAGGGCATCACGCGCTTCATGGCCTACCACGGCGAGAACGACGGCGACCACATGCAGAAGTTCTACGCGATGCTCGACGACGTGTGCACCGACGAGGACGTGGTGCGTCGCATCGAAACGACCGCCAAGGTCGTCGCTCGGCTCTACCGATTGCAACTGGAGGAAGTGGACGATGAGTAGCACGGCACGGATGGAACGACGCCGCAGGAAGATGATGTCCGGCAACCACGGACGCATGCCTGCAACGCTGATTGAGGCGATGTCGGGCGACGAGGCCCTGCCGCTCGACGACATCGCCAAAGAGTACTGGACGAAGGACCTTCAGAACCCGCTCCGCAGGATCGTTCTGCCAACCCTGAGGATTTTCCTCACCATCACGCTGCACGTGACCTACTACCTCAAGCGGCTTTCACCCATCCAATGGAGGGCGCACGGCTTCCTGCAGTGGCAGATTTGCTTCTTCATGAAGTGGTTCGTTCGGCCGGAGGCGAACGTCCTCATCCTGCGGCATTTTTGGGCGGAATCCAACCTCCTGAATTTCGTCATCGACAATTCGCACCAGGAGGGCGTTGACCCGGTGCTCATTCACCCGAAGATGATCCGTGACCTGATGGTCCAGACCTTCGTGCACCACGACCAAGGCGTCCTCATGACGATGCGTGACTTGACCGAACCCGACCGGTCCCGTTGGCCCATCGCGAAGGACGAGTTGTCGTGGGAGAGCTGGAAACCGATCCGAATCGATTACGGCGTCAACCGAAAGAAGTGGACGCAATTCCTCGATTTTGAAACCGCTCATGAGCTCTTCAAGACCTCCTTTTGCTTCTGGCTCACCGCTCCCGAATACGAGGCCGCCATCAACTCCTTCCAGTTCGACCATTCGATCGGCTTGCTCATCGACGACATCGTCGGTGCGAACCATTTCGCGGACATCGCCTACAACCGCTTTCCGATGATCGTGGTCGGCCCGACGGGCCTGAACTACCGCTTCTTGATGCACGGCTTCTTCGTCGAGCACACCCACGGGCACCTCGAGAAGATGCGCGCCTCGCTTGGGTTGGAGAACTGAGCATGCCGCTCGAGCGGCTGGCGGACCTCCGTTCGCTGGCCTACATGGCGACGACGCCGGCCGTGATGTGGTGGCAGTGGGTAAACGGGCCGCGCCTCTGGGCCTTCCTTCTACTGTGCGTTCTTGGGGTGGGCTTGGCCGTGGTGCAGCACAACCACACCCACCGTCGGATGTGGCGATGGGGCTGGCTCAACGCCGCGACGGACCTGCACCTCAGCCTCGTCCAAGGGGTGCCAACCTTCGTGTTCCGGCCGGCCCACATCGAGGACCACCACCGCCACAACCACGGGCCAGAGGACACCACCCGTACCTACCGTTGGGGCGGGCACCACAACTCGCTGCTTGGCTACCTGCTCCATCCTTTCTTTGCGTTTGGTTCGCTCCTTCCCTCCTTGCTGAGGCACGCCGGAGGCCAAGTTCGTACGGGTCGCCTCAAGCCCTTGATGCAGATCGTCGTCGTCCTCGGACTGTGGACCACGCTGACCGTGCTGGACGCGCGCGCCTTCGTGTTCATCGTGCTGCTGCCACAACTGGTGGCCGGTCACTGGTTGCTTGGGGCGAACTACCTGCAGCACGCCGGATGCCGCCCAGGCGCTGGCCCGGACACGGCAACGGACGGGACCTTCCAACACGCTCGGAACTTCACGGGACTGATGAACCTCGTATGGTTCAACGTCGGCTACCATGCTGCGCACCACCATCGCCCAGGCGTGCACTGGGCCGACCTGCCCGCGCTTCATGCCGAACTCCTCGAGCGGATCCCTGACGACATGGTCCACCGCAGTTTGACGGGGTACATGCTCACGATGCTGCTTCCTTCACGTCGTCCATGGTCGATGCATGGTCCGACCCGTGTTGACTGGAGCATGGTTTCGGGACATCGACCTTTGGACCGTGATGCGTGACCTGATGCTGCAGGACACCCTCGAAAACGGCTCATTTCATCAAAAAGATGGTCCGATTTGACGCGAACAAAACGCCGACTGAAGCGCGATAACGGCCCACGCATGCCGTCAATCAATGCAGAGCGAAAGCGCTGCTGCGCCCTCACGACAGACTGTTGATCGTTTGTCCTGCCTCACTCGAGCCTGCGGCAGTGCGACCGACGTCTTTGGCCGGACACAAGCGCGCAAACCTGAACCATAGCCGTTTGGAGCACGTGGCATGAGCCGCTCACGCGATGGAGGCGAAGGTTCGGGTCAACCTTCGCTACGGGTGGCTGATATCCCGTTTATCGCCCGTTTCCACATCCCGGCAGAGCACTACATGGCCATGCTTCGAGCCAACCATAATGCGTTCACGACGTTCTACGAATCATGCGATTCGTATTCAAGCGAAAGCGTGCGGATCATGCCCGATTCGTCGAAAGTTCGAATCACAGGATGGGCCGATGGCTTGAACGTCGAGCAGGCCCTCGAGTTTCCATTCATTCGTAATTGCTGGGTGGACCTTGCCGGCATGACCCACTTCATCGGCGATTTCATGAAGTTGCAGCCATCGGGTTCACACCCAACAGCAGCCCACCTTGGGCTCGAGGTGTTGGGCGTACGCTGGGACCGCTCCTC
>JALRLN010000105.1 GCA_023254445.1 Candidatus Poseidoniaceae archaeon
GCGCGGCGAGCGCTGCTTCCCGGTTCTCTCGGGCACGCCGAAGCATGAAGGCAACGAGCGCAACGAACACGAGGAGCGCAATCACCGTCGCAATGTTGGTGGTTTGCTCGGGGGTCATGGTCGCTGGAGGGGTGGCCGCCATAGGAAGGTGCCGGTCATTGGTGTTCCGCAAGGTGGGGCGGAACCCCGTTGCGCAGGTCCGGGGCGAGGTGGCGGCGTCGGTCGAGCGGCGGCTGCACCCATGCTGTCGGGGACACCTCAGTTCCGATCCACCGTGAAGGCTCACGGTGGTCGCACGTTCGGCACCGCAAACCCTGCCCTTGCCCAAGCGACTTCATGCGGCGTGCGCAGGCCGGGCAGCGAGGACGTTGGCGGTCACGAAGCGGTCCTGCGACATGCCGAAGGCCCTCAAGGTGAACCGTTCCATCAATCATCATCCCGAGGGCGTGGATGACATCGTCCTTGACGAGCGTGGCGGCCAGCGCAGCGACCGGGCCAGAGGGCCGGAAGGCGACCATCGGTGCCTGGTCGGTGACGAGCGTGACGTGCCCACCACGTCGCACCTGGACATCGGTGACCGTCGCCTCAATCACCGACGTCAAGTGATCGCCGGAGGTTTGGTTGGTCCGATGCAGTTCCCACGCGATGATGGGTTCGGTGGTCGTCGCGTTCAGCAGCGTTTCCACGCCGTTGCTCACGGCTTCAGGCGAGGTGCCCCGCAGGCCGAAGAGCACGGGAGACACGCCGCGTGGCGCCACCAAACCCCGTCCTTTGCGCGGGTCTCGGCAGGCGAAGAGATCTGGATGGTCGTCGAGCGAAGCAAGCACATCGTCGTCAACTTGTCGAGCACCCTTCGCCTCCTTTCGCCAGGCGATGCCCTCCCACGTCGCCCTTTTCCCGTTCCACGCGACCGCGGCAGTGGCTCCAATGCGCCCACGTCCACCGGCACTCCACGTCGCTTTCGGGACGTCCTTGACGTCCACAAGTTCGCGGACGGCGCGAAGGTAGAAGTCGTGGGGTGGTGGTGAATCAAACCACACCATGCCAGGGTCGCTTGCGCTTTGCTCGCGGTGGTTGTGCGTCGACGTGGTTTTCTTGTTGCGGAGCGGGAGAACGATGTCCTGCCACGTGCATTCCAGCCACGTCAACCACTCGGTGGGTGAACACTCCACCCGAAGCTCCGCTGCAAGCGCTGCGTTTCCTCGGGTCCGATGGGGGGCAGCAGGGTACAGCCGCACAAGGCGGGGGGCGTCGACCACGAAGGCCCCATCGGGCAACGCGGCCAAGACCTGATGCATGGTCCATGTTGTGCATCCTCCGCCCAGGTGGTCGGTGTCGTCGAGTCCAAGCCACCCCATGCCTTCACCAGACCTCGTCACCACGGTCCTCGTGGTCCAGCAAGCGATGGAGCACAGGTTGCAAGCCAAGGTCCCGTGGAGCGCGAAAACTTCGCGCCCCGTGCCCGTGTCCGGCCATGAGGTCGCTTCGTCGGTCACCCACCATGATGTCCAGCGCTGTTCCCAGCGATGCGGTCGATGGCGGGAGGTCCGTCCGGCCACGGAGGGTGCCCTTCCAACCTGCCGTTCGGATCAGATGGGCACCGAGCCTGAGCAAGCCCGATTCCGGTTTCCTGCACCCGCAGCCGTGCCAAGGCGTATGCGGGCAGGTGAGGGTGAGGTCGATGTGGGCCTCCTCATCGTCCTCGAGGAGCAATTCCGTCAAGCGGTCGTGGATGGCATGGATGCCTGTTTCTGACGTCCATCCTCGGTCAACACCGGACTGATTGGTTACGATGCAAATCGCCATTCCCTCCCGTCGGAGACGGGCAATGCCCGACGCTGCGCCAGGGATCAATCGGACTTGGTCGGGATGGGACACGTGGCCGTCAACGCTGAGGTTGATCACACCGTCCCTGTCGAGGAAGGCGATGGGTGCCTGTGGCGTGGCTGTCCGCGGCCCCTTCGCGTACGCCAGGGCCCTCCCCATGGTTGGAAGGACCGCTGCTTCTCCTTGAGGTTCACCTCCGTGCCACACAGCCTTCAAAGTGGAGCCATGAGAGCGTCCGTCATGGCCGGGATGCCCGCCTCCGCCATGCTGGCCCTGACCGGCGGCATGGTCGTGTTGGCGCTCTCCCTGCTGCGCGTTGGTCCGTTGGCGCGCTTGGCCCTGTTGGGCTGGCCGGCCGTTGGTCTCGGATTTTTTCTGATGGCGGACGGGTACCTCCAGGAAGGCGACCCCGTTCTAACCGTCATGCTGTCGGCTGCGTTGCCCGCGGGGCTCGGTCTTGCATGGTGGGAATGGGTTGTCACCGACGAGGACGACCGAGCGGCACTGCATTGGTTTCGAGGTGCTGTGGCCTTTGCAGGCTTGCCGTACCTCGCGACATCGCATGTTCCTTGGTTGAGCCGTTTGGCCATCGTGTCGATTGCCGCTCAAACCGCATGGATGATGCGGTTCACCGGTGCGGGGGACGTCCAGGTGGGGGAAACGTGGGTCGCCACGGCGGACGGCCCCATCGCGTGGTCGTCGTGGGACGGGAACAGGTGGTTTTGGCTCGACCCGGTCGGGGAGTACCCCATTCGCACCGATCTGGTGTGGGCTGCTGACGGGAGCAGCGTCGGGGTCAACATCGTCCTCGCATGCACGGCCTTGCAATCGATGATCGTGTTTGTTGGCGCGATTGCTGTGCTCAACCTTGGCTGGCGTCGAAGGCTCCGAGCCCTCCTGCTGACCTTGCCGTTGATCCATGTCCTGAACGTCTTCAGAAACGCCGGGATTGTCTACCTTGACACCGTCCACGGTTCGGTTCAGGTGCTTGGTCTTCGCATGTTCGACTTCGCACACACCTATGCTGCCCGCGTTGTCGCTTTGTTGGCCATGTATGGGATGGCGCTCGTCATGTTTCGATTGCTACCGGAACTCCATTCACACGTGCTTCGTCTGATGCGCCCGCTACGAAAGGCCGTGAAGGGGCGTGCGTGACCTACCGCTCAAACCAGACGGTCACTTCGCCGTCCGGCGCCATTGCACGTTCGTCACCAATGCTTCTGGGGACGGAAGCGCGCCCTTCGTGATGCGTGGCCGCCATCAGCCAATCGCGAAGACCAGGTCCTTCGATGCAGACCTCGAAGGTCCCCCCGAGTGGAGGATGGCCGGGAAGGCCGAACGCGACTTTGCCCGCGAGGGCCGCAACGCGTTCAAGCCGAAACGAGGTGGTGTCGTTGTCGATCATCATGGTCATCGCGTCGAGCGCCGTGTCAAGGATTCGCTGGTCGCGAATGCACTGCATCATCGTATCGAGTGGTACGTTCTCGACCGTCACCGTGCAGTCCGCTTCTGTGGGGTAGGCTGCAGAAGGGGGCCACGTCACGTCGGGTGCGTCGGGAAAGAGGCGACGGAAGGCGTCTGAGATGCGCTGCGGATCGTCCGCCCCACGTATGCGTGTGCTGACGCGGACCCGCAGCCCGTCGTCGACCCCGGTGAGGCGTGGCCGTGGTGTCGACATTGGCGTGGGTTCCCGCCCCGACTTCTTGACCTTGCCCCGCGAACTCGAACAGACATCATGAAGGCCGGTCCTACCTCCCTTCCCCACATGGCCAAGCGCATCCACGGTCGCCTCGGCGTCGTGGTGCCCGTGCTGAACGAGGTCCGCGGACTTCGGTTGCTGCTTGAGGACTTGGCGCACCAAACGCTCCCCGCGGAGATGTATGAGGTGATGGTGCTGGATGGGGGCTCCAGCGACGGCACCGCTGAGATGGTCAAGCAGATGGTTGAGGACGTGCCGTATCGCCTGCAGGTGGTTGAAAACAAAGGAACCACGGTGCCTCATGCGCGAAACCTTGCCTTGGACCTGCTTCCCGACGACGTCGAGTGGCTCGTGGAACTCATTGGTCACGTGCGCGTTGACATGGACCATCTTGAGCACCGTGTGGTCGCTTGGGAGGAAGCAGAGGCGGAGCACGGCCCGTCCCTTGCCGCGATGGGCGTGCGCGTGCTCGGCCCCTTGGAGCGTACCGGGCGGGTCGAGGGTTGGGTGGATGCCGCGCTGCGGTCGCCCTTCGGACGGGGAGGTGGGCAGTTTGCAGCCTTCCACGAAGCAGGCCCAACCAAGGTCCCGGCCTTTGCCATGCATCGCCGTTCCGCCGTCAAGGACGTTGGAGGATGGGACCCCTCATGGCCAACAAGCCAAGACAGCGACCTGTCCATGCGGTTGTTGGAAGCCGGTGGCGTCCTGCTTCGTGACCCTCGCCCAACCGTTCGGATGGACCGACGACCGACGCTGAAGCACCATTGGCGCATGTGCGTTCGCTATGGGTACTGGCGAGGTCGCCTGCTGCGTCGCCATCCGTCGCGGTTGGATCCACGTGAATTTCTGCCGCTGTTTGGTGCGCTCCTGACCAGCATGCTGTGGTTTTCCTGGCCGAGCGTGGCGTGGGTGCCCGTCAGTGCCTACGTCGTGGTCATTGGGGGAGAGGGCGTGCGCTCTGTCGTCCGTGACCGGGCGCTCAGCCACGCCTTCGGCGTCCCTCTGGCGTTGCTGCTGCTCCACGCAGGTTTTACCGCTGGCTTGCTGCAGTCCACCTTCGGTTCACCGCCGAGGGCCCGTGACCGGTGAACATCCTGCACGAACCTCTATGCCCGTTCCGATGGACGTGGGTGCATGGCTGTGCGCACTGGCGTTGGCGTTGGGATGTTGGTGCTTCCGACGGTGGTCGGACTTGGCCTCGACACCAACGTCGACCCGCTGCATGCCATGCTGGACGCGGTGGGGTGGTCTCGCTGGGTGCTCTACCCTGCGTTGGTCGGGGTTGGGCTGCTCCTCTACAGGTCGACCGTTCGAGAACGTGACCACGAACACCGAAGAAGCACGACGTTGCATCGACTTCGTCATGTGTTTCGGGCAGAGGACGAAGGCCTCTGGGAGGCATCGACGCCCGTGCCGCAGGGAGAATCCCCAACGGCCATGGCCGGTGAACGAGTTGGCGGCCTTACCACGGAAGGCCCCGAACGGGAAACGGGCGAGGAGGTGGACGTCACGACGCTCACCGGACATCGCTTCACGGTGGAAGGGGATGGTGTGGAGCGCAGCGTTGGTGCGGTGGTTCCCGAGTCACCCATGGACCGCTTGATCGATGGTGTGCAAGGCTTCTTTTCTGG
>JALRLN010000106.1 GCA_023254445.1 Candidatus Poseidoniaceae archaeon
GAGAACGCCCTGATCAACGGGAACTTCCAGGTCATTGTCTCTGGCCAGCGCAAGGGCACCGGGTCCAGCCGTGAAACCGCCGCGCAATGCGAGCGCTGGGCGGGCATCCGCATCGTCATCGCGGCCTCGTTCGCGCCCATCCACGAGCGGAACAACATCAACCTCGGGCCGTTGATGGGCGACCACGCGATGCTGAGGCGGCTGCAGGACGGCGAGTCGCTTCCCTTGGAGGCCTTCACCTCGCGCTACGACCCCGTCACCCGCCTCATCCTCGAGGAAGGGGGCCTGTTTCCCTTCGCCAAGCGCCTCGCGGCGGGCGAACTCAGCCTCCCGGCGCTCGACACCCCCGCGCGCCCGATGACCATGGCCGAGAAGATCGTCGCGCGGAACCTCGTGGGGCAGCCCGACGGGCAGTGCGTCAAGCCCCACGACCCGGTGATCGCTGGGGTCCAAGGCGGCTACTCGCACGAATTCACGACCGCTCAGGTGCACACCTTCCTCGCCGAGGTGTACGGCGAAGGCTACGCTCTGCCAAACCCCGACAAGTTCGCGGTCTTCGAGGATCACCTCCTCTACGCGGACCACAACCCGCGCTTCGTGCCCTTCATGCACAAGGTGCAGACCCTGCGCGACCTTCAGCAGGCCTTCCAGCAGCACACCGGCGTGCGCGATTACAGCGCCATCGACGGCGTCTCCCCCGGCATCTGCCATCAGGTCGCCCGTGAGGAATTCATCGAGGTGGCCGATTTCATCCAAGCCACGGATTCGCACACCTGCATGGGCGGCGCCTCCAACGCCTTGACCTACGGCGTGGGGGCCACGGAGTACGCGAACCTGATTTCTGCCGGCTTCACCTTCGTCAAGGTCCCTGAATCCATTCGCTTCGAACTGGTCGGGGAACTGGACACCGGCTGCACCGCCAAGGACGTCATCCTGCACATCCTCGCCGACCACGCCAGGAAGGAATTGACCCTGAACCGCAGCATGGAGTTCGGAGGCCCCGGCCTTGCCTCGCTGTCCATCGACGAGCGGGCCACCCTGTGCAACATGGCCACGGAATGCTCGGCCCGCACCGGCATCTGCGAAGCGGACGACCTGCTCCTCGACTGGATGGAGGCGCGGATTCCCGGCCTCGACCGCGAGGCCCGACGCTCCCTCGCGGTCGCCCCCGACGAGGGCGCGACCTACGACGGCGGCGTCCACGTCGTCGACCTCTCCAGCATTCGCCCGATGGTGGCCCACCCCGGCGACCCGGACCGTGGCGTGCCCTCGGACCCGACGAACGGGGCGGACGTCGCCGACATCGGCCAGGTGCGCATCGACATCGCCTACGGCGGCTCCTGCACCGCGGGCAAGGAGGACGACGTCGCCTACTACGCAGAGGTCTGTGCCGCCGCCGAAGCGGCCGGTCTGCACGTGGCCGAGGGCGTGGCCTTCTACATCCAATACGGCTCCGGCCACGTCAAGGACCTCGCCGTGCGCGAAGGCTGGCACGACCTCTTCCAGCGGGTCGGCGTGCGGCTCATCGACCCCGGCTGCGGCGCCTGCATCGGCGCCGGCCCGGGCGTGTCCACCGACGCGGGTCAGGTGACGGTCTCGGCGATCAACCGCAACTTCCAGGGCCGCTCCGGCCCGGGGCGGCTCTACCTCGCAAGTCCACTGACCGTGGCCGCCAGCGCCTTCACGGGTGAAATCACCTCGTGGCGACCCGGCCTCTTCGCGTGAACGCGGTCCCGTGACTTCATAGAGCGTCGGCAGGGGCTTGATGCCGTTCAAGGCCCGACGTCATCAGGACGGAGGAGGACCTTCGGACGGTGGTTGAGATGGCGGAGCCAAGGGACATCGCGTCCAAACTTGCAGACAACCAGAAGCAGGCCTCCATTTCCGAGTTCTTCGAGAAGAACAAGCACTTCCTCGGTTTTGACAGCCTGCACCGCTCCCTCATCACCGCCGTCAAGGAAGCGGTGGACAACGCGCTCGACGCCTGCGAAGAAGCACGCATCCTGCCGGACATCCGCGTGGAGATCCGTAAGGCGGACAGCAAGCGCGACGTGCTCGAACTGGAGGTCGAAGACAACGGACCCGGCATCCCGCGCGACAACGTCGCGAAGGTCTTCGGGCAGCTGCTCTTTGGTTCCCGCTTCCACGCCATCCGCCAGTCCCGTGGCCAGCAGGGCATCGGCATTACCGGCGTGGTGATGTACAGCCAACTCACGACGGGCCGCCCCACCCGCGTGCGCTCGAAGATCGCCGCCGAAACCACCGCCGTCGAGATGCTGCTCGGCCTCGACACCAAGGCCAACAAGGCGGTGAAGTCCGACGAAGAGCGCGTCCCTTGGGTGCTGGAGGACGGCACCGAGAAGGTCTCCGGACTGAAGGTCACGTGCCGCATGAAGGCGAAGTACCAGCGCGGCAAGCAAAGCGTCTGGCAGTACCTTCGGATGACCAGCATCGTCAACCCGCACGCCTCCATCACCTTCGTTGACCCCGACGGCGAGGAGGAGCACTGGCCCCGCGTCACCGAACGCCTGCCACGCAAGGTGTCGAGCATCAAGCCGCACCCGCACGGCATCGAACTCGGTCAACTGCACCGCATGGCGATGTCCAGCCGTTCGGCCAACCTCAGCATCTTCCTCAAGACGGAATTCTCCGGCGTGCCGACGCGGGCCATCAAGGAAATGTGTGAAGTGGCCGGTTTGGTTGACAGCAAGGGGCGCCCCCTGGGCATCAAGCCCGCGAAAATGGACCCGGACCAGATCCGTGCCTTGGCCGAGACCTTCCAAGGGATGCGCGGCTACCTTCGCCCCTTCCGCCTCGACCACCGCGGCACCCGCATCTACGTCGCCGACGCTCGTCGCCCCGGCGTGCCGGGTGCGCCCATCAGCGAATGCAAGCACGGGGACCTCGTCTCGGCGCTGACCGGCGCCGGGTTGGATGACCTGCCCGGCATCGTCACCTCGCGCACCGACATGCACTGGGAGGAAAGCCTGCACCACCTGGTCGCCCACGTCAGCAACGCGCATGGGGAAGGGCCGTGGAACGCCAAAGAAGCGGACCTCATCTCCAAACACCTCCGAAAGGACTGGGACCCAAGCATCGATTTCGAAGCGGTTCGGCTGCTCAAACCTCCCGTGGATTGCCTTTCGCCCATTGAAGAGATGCTCATCAAGAAGGGGCTGTCGAAGACCATCGACTCTCGGTTTGTAACAACGCTCACGCGCGTGCCGACCGTTAGCCAGGGCAACCCCTTCCAGATCGAGGTCGGGCTGATCTTCGGCGAAGGCATGCCCGCGGACTCCCCGGTGGAGGTGCTGCGCTTCGCCAACCGCGTCCCGCTGATGTACCAGCAGGGCGGTTGCATGCTGACCAAGGCCATCGAATCGGTCGACTGGCGCCAGTACGGGCTCGATCAGTCCGGAGGCAGCGGGGTGCCCAAAGGGCCCGCCGCCATCCTCGTCCACCTTGCGAGCACGAACGTGCAGTTCACCTCGGAAGCGAAGGAGGCCGTCGCCGACAACGAAGAGGTGCACGACGAGGCGCGAAAGGCGATGCTGGAACTTGGACGTGGTCTTCGGAAGCACCTTGAGAAGCGCAAGAAACTCGAGAAAACGAAGGAGAAATTCGAACTCATCACGGACATCCTGCCGGCCATCGCCGAAAAGTCGGCGGCCATCCTCGACCGGCCCGTCCCCCCGCTGGCGGGCTCCATCACGAAGATCATGAACGCCGTCATCGCTGAGGAAGCCACCGAATGGAACAAGGAGGCCAAGCGGACGGAAGTTCGCCTGACCTTGAGCAACTTCACCGCCAAGGCACGCGCCTTCACGTTGCTCGCGACGTGGCCTGAGCGCGAAGGTGCGGTGATGGTGGAGAACGACGCCGGTGGGAAATCCGAACTGACCGGCGTGTGGGCGTGGAAGTTGGAGACCCTCCAGCCCGGTGAAACGGCCACGGTCACCTACGCCCTTGACGGGTTGGAAAAGGGCGATTGGACGGAGACCGACGTCTTCTACCGCGGTGCCGGGGACGTCATCGGAGCGACCAAGATGGACGATGCACTCCTCAAGGAACTGCAGCGTCAGGAAGAAGTGCTCTCCGAGGACGAGGAGGAGGACGACCTGGACGACGAGGCCGACGACCTGGAGGACAACACGCCGGATGCAGAGGCCGACGACGCACTGGAGGAGTCCGCCGACACGGAGCCACCGGAGCGACCGAAGCCCAGCGGCGGTGGAAGCCTCTTCGATTACGACATGGGGGATGACGCATGACGCGACAGCACACGCCGGAGGAAACGAAGACCGCGCTGCACGAGGTTGTCGTCGAGATGTACGACCGCATCGTGAAGGGCGAACCCCCGACGATGACCCTCCCGGTGCGCACCAAGAACAACATCACGTTCAACGAACGGCTTGGCGTCTACAAATACGGGAAGAACACCTCGGTGCGTGACGCCACCTCCTTGCAGTCCGCCAAGCAACTGCTTCGGGCCTTGCACGTTGTCGAATTCATCGAAGGAATGATCGACGCCGGAAAATCGAGCACCCTCAGGGAGATGTACTACATCTCGGAAGGCTGGGGCCACGGCAAGTTTGGCTCGCAAAACGAAAGCAACAACCTCGCAGAAGACCTGGAAGTGGTGACCCGCTGCCTGCGTGAGGACTTCAAACTCCGACCTGAGGAAGACGGTGCGCGCATCATTGGGAACATCACGCTGCAGGAACGCAACCGCCGTGGCGAATGGATGCGCATCAACGCCCGGGACGACGTCGGCGATTCGGGGTACGGTGTGCCCTACAACGTTGAGGAAGAGAAGATCGAACTGCTGGAGCACGACATCGACTTCATCATGGCCATCGAGACCGGTGGTATGTTCGATCGGCTCATCGAGAACGGCTTCGACGAAGACTACCGCTGCGCCCTCGTCCACCTGAAAGGGCAGCCCGCCCGCTCCACACGCCGCATCATGAAGCGGATGAGCGAGGAGTGGGACCTGCCGGTGGTGGTCTTTGCTGACGGTGACCCCTGGTCCTTCCGGATTCACGCTTCGATTGCCTACGGCGCCATCAAAACCGCCCACATCTCGGAGTACCTCGCC
>JALRLN010000107.1:0-2061 GCA_023254445.1 Candidatus Poseidoniaceae archaeon
ACCATGAGGTCCATTGAACCACGTCGAGCGCAGGAAGGCCGCGCCGCTCCTTCTGGGCGCTCATGGGTGCAGACGAAGACGTGCCGTCGGAATCCCTCCTCGTCCGCGTTCACCAAGGCTTCCACCGCCTCTGCCAATTGTCGGTCGAGGTCCGTGACCACGTTTCCCGCGTCGTGGGTCGTCGTGCGAACGGTAAGGCTGCCCCATGCGGCTGTGATTTCGGCATGGTGGCCAAGGCGGTCGCACAACCCTGCGATGGCGGCGGCAAGGGCCGAGGGGCGGGCCATGCCGTGGAACGGCCACGTCCGTTGCAGGACGCCGTCCGCCTCCACCCAGCCCTCGAGCGACACGCGTTCAGCCCCAGAGGTGGCCGTCGTCTTTGCCTTCCGCCTTGCGTTCAGCGTCCTCGTGGATGTTCGAACGGCGCTTGTGGTCCTTGCGTTCGAAGGCGAGCAATTCGTCGTCGTCAATGTAGGCCGGGCGGGTGTGTGCGATGAGGTTGATCTGGACCAAGACCTCCCTTGCAAGGTAGAGGTGCTGGCCGTCCGGTGTCAAGAGTTCAATGGACGAAGGCGTTCGGGACAGCATCCGGCCACGGACCCAAGGGTCATGGTCGGGAGGCAAGCATCGGACATCGAGCAAGACTTCGACGAGGTCGTCACGGCGCAGGCCATGCCGACGGTCAAACAAATCGCCCGAGGCCACGCTGGCGCAGGCATCGAGGTCGGGCGAGCCCAAGGCTTCCCACATCGGCGTGGCCCATTCCGGCAGTTCGTTTGGGGCGGAGACGGTGGGCATGGATGCTCCTCCCGTCGAGACTTCTTGAACCCTCCAATGCAGCCAAGGACAGCGCGCCGGGGCGTGGGTTGAAAACGTGGCCGCCGGCCCCGTGGTTGAGCACATGAAGGTCGAATGGCGCACGCTGCCGACGGTCCTGACCGAGGATGAACTCCTCGACAAGGCCTTCTCGAGGGCCAAAAAGGCCGCCGACAGGGTCGAAGACCGCGACCGCGTCTTTCGAACACGAAAGCAACTCACCCGCATGGTGCAAACCGCTGCCGACGTCCTCAGCACCTCGCTGACGGAGACGGTGCGCGTCTGGCCGTCGCTCGACCAATCCCCCGAGTTCGATGTTGCGATGATCGAGGCCTGCGTCGGAACCGATGCCTACCGGCATCACCTTTCCGTGCTCGATTGGGGTGCGGTGCAAATCAACAAAATCGCGACCCAGAACGCCAGGAAGATCACGCGGACGGCCCAAATTCCACTGATGCACGACGCGAGGAAGGAAGCCTACGGGAGAATCTGCTCCATCATGGGGCGTGTGGGAGCCTCGCTCACGTGGTTGGGCGAGTCACGTGAGACCCTCAAGCGCTTGCCTCACCTTGACCCGATGCACCCCATCATCGTGGTCTGTGGCGCTCCGAACGTCGGAAAGTCGGCCTTCATCGGGGCCCTCTCCACGGGCACGATGGAAGTCAACCA
Organism: Candidatus Poseidoniaceae archaeon; assembly: GCA_023254445.1. Classification (GTDB taxonomy): domain Archaea; phylum Thermoplasmatota; class Poseidoniia; order Poseidoniales; family Poseidoniaceae; genus MGIIa-L3. The sequence goes on from JALRLN010000107.1 coordinate 1,486, forward strand.
CTACCCCTTCACCACGAAGCAATTGCACGTTGGCCACTTTTTGCACCGTCGCCTCGCCCACCAGATGCTTGACACACCTGGGCTGCTCGACCGGCCGATGGAGGACCGCAACGCGATCGAAATGCAGGCCATCGCCGCCCTTGAGCACGTCGGCTCGGTCGCGTTGTTCCTGATCGATGAAAGCGCCACGTGCGGCACCCCGCTTGATGAACAACTCCACCTTCTGGACGAAGTTCGTCAGTTGCTCCCCGGGACGAGGTTGCTCGAGGTGACGTCGAAGGCCGACCTTCTCGACCCGAGGCCCGAAGGTTGGGAGGCGACCAAAGACGCTGAAGCCGCGTGGCGCGACGCTGGACGGCAAGGGTTGCCTGACCTCCCGCTGCTGCTGGACGGCGCGGGTCGCCCCACGGTGTCCGCGGTGGACGACGTTGGTCTCGAGGCCCTGCGCCTGCACTTGGTTCGGCTCTGCGCTGAAGGTCGTTCGAGCGACGCCCTGTCGCTTCCTGACGGCTGGCACCGCTCGGACCGAGAGGCGTGATCAGGCGCCCATCAGGCGTCCAAGCACGGGTCCGACGT
>JALRLN010000107.1:2071-5031 GCA_023254445.1 Candidatus Poseidoniaceae archaeon
CGCGAAGATGGCGAAGAATATCAGCATCCACATGCGCATCTTGCGTTCGGAGGCCTCGCGTTGTTCGAATTCGTTCGTGCACGCGGCCTCTCCGCACACCCGGGGGTCGCGGCCGAGCGCAATGGGTGCCTGACAAATGCGGCAGTGGGCGTGCGGTGGCAGGTCCGTTGGGGCGCGCTTCGCCGCGCTGCTTGCGGGTTTTGCTCGTGCCTTCGCCGCGGATGCATCCACCATGCGCTCACCTGCTCCTCACCAGGGTTCCCTCAAAGGGGCGGCCGTCCAAGGCGGCCTCCAATCGGTCCATCTGACGGCCGTCCAGGACGGCAAGGTCGACCAAGCCCCGCTTGGCATGCCCGACGGCGACAGGGTCAACGACGGTGGAGGCGCCGGGCTGCAAGGGGGTGTCGATGCCGGTGATGGCTGCAAGGGCGTCGATGTCCATCTCGCTGAAGGAGGTGGCATCGGGGTTCGTTCGAGGGTCCGCGCTGTAGACGCGGTCGACGTTGGTCGCGATGATGCAGGTGGAGGCACCGGCCTTTCGCGCCAAGTCCACCGCAACCGCGTCGGTGGTGTGGCCGGGGACCGTACCGCCCATGACGACCACGTGATGGCGGTCGAGCAAGGAGGCTGCTTCGTCGGTGGTGGTCGGAATGGTCGGGGCCACGTCAAGGCCCACGTCGAGCAGCACTTGCTGCAAGACGGTCGCGTTCAGCCTCGTGCCTGCGATGCCCACCGTGTCAAGGGCGGCACGCTCGCTAAGCACGGTAGAGGCAAGGGCGATGCCCTCCCTGGCCGGCGCCCCTCCGCCAACCACCAGGGCCAGTCGACGACCTTCGCCTTCGAGGCCGATGACGACCTGCCGGAGGCGACCGAACCATCGGGCCCTGTCCTCGTCGTGCTCCGGTCGGAGGGTGCTCCCACCAAGGGCCACGATGGAGGTGGTGGGCATCAAGGATGGCTCCATGCAGCGTCGCTTCATCTTATCCCCCTCCCAAAGCCTTGAAGCATCCGCGTCAGGGCCGTCACAAGGGGGCCACCATGGACGATGCGGAATTGGCCACCCGGCGCGTCCGTCTGAAGATGGCGCTGGAGGAACTTCGGGAGATGCGAGGTTTCGGCACGGAACTGGTCACGCTCATCATTCCCCCCGACCGTCAGGTCTCCGATGCTCGTTCGATGCTGCAGGTTGAACACGGGCAAGCGGCGAACATCAAATCGAAGGGCACCCGAAAGAACGTGCAAGGTGCCATTGAATCGGCGATCTCCACCTTGTCACGCTACCGCAGCGCTGGCGAGCACGGGCTCGCGATCTTCGTCGGCTCGATCGTGATTGGCAACAACAAGTCCCGGATGGTGAACATCGTTGTGGAGGACCCTCCTCAGCCCCTCCTGTCCTTCCGGTACCGGTGCGATTCCACCTTTGAATTGGACCAACTCGAAGACATGCTTGTGGACAAGAAATCCTACGGCCTCTTCGTCATCGACCGCGCCGAAGCGGCCTACGGCATCGCGAGCGGCAAGCGGATCCACGTCCAGGAACACCTCGTGTCGAACATCATGGGCAAGCACCGGCAAGGTGGCCAGTCCGCGCAGCGGTTCGAGCGGCTCATCGAGGAAGCAGCGCACAATTTCTTCAAGCGGGCCACCGAACACGCGTGCGATTATTGGCTTCCCGAACTCGAAAACATCCAAGCGGTCATCATTGGAGGGCCGGGGGCTACGAAGGACTTCGTGGTCAAGAACGAATACTTCCACCACGAGATCGTCAAAAAAATCGCTGCGACGACCTTTGATGTTGGTTATTCCAACGAATCAGGCATTCGGGAGTTGGTCGACAATGCCGGGAGCCTGATGCAGGAGATTGAACTCGACGCCGAGCGCGAGGTCATGAACGCCTTCTTGTCCGAACTCATCAAAGCGCATCCCAAAGCCACGTACGGCGAGCGGATGATCCGCGAGGCGCTCAACGCCGGGGCCGTCGACCGGTTGCTGCTGTCCGAAGGCCTTCGCCGTCGCGTGGCTGAACTGACGTGCGCGTCGTGCAACCACGCGTGGACCGAGACGGTCAGTCGCCACGAAGCGTTGCCTCCGTGCCCGTCCTGCGACGGGAACAGGGTCGATGAAGGCGAATCGACCTCCTTGATCGATGAATTTGTTCAACTCGCCCTGAAGGGGAACGCTGAGGTGCTCTATATTTCGGTGGATACCGAGGAAGGTGCCCAACTGCTCGAAGGGTTCGGTGGAACGGCGGCCCTCCTGCGGTACGCCATGATGTGAGGTGATGGCATGCAGGTCCTGCTCGACGTCCTGGAGGCCGACCTCGAGGCGGCGCTCAGCGGCATGGGCGTGGATTCAGCACTGTGGCGCAAGGTCATCGGCCCAGCCCGTGAGCGAACGGAAGGCGACGTCGCGCTCCCATGCTTTCCCTTCGCAAAGGCGGTTGGGCAGGCACCAGCAGACATCGCCACCGCGTTGGCCGCGCGCCTTGGTGGCCACCCTGCCCTCAGTGAAGCGCGTGCCTCAAACGGTTACCTCAACCTCGTCGCCGACCCGGCATGGATGTTGGAGCATGTGTTGTCCGATCGCCCCCGTGTCCAGGGCGACGAACCCTTGCGCTTGATTGAGCACACCTCTGCGAACCCAAACGGTCCCTTTCACGTGGGCCGCGCCAGAAACGCCATCCTCGGCGACACACTTGTTCGATTGCATCGGCTCGCTGGGCATCGTGTGCGCGCGGAATACTACGTCGACGACATGGGGAAGCAGGTCGGTGTGCTTGCCTGGGCCTTGGAGCACCTCGACGCTGCGCAGGTGGACACGCTGCTGGCGGAGCGGGAGCCCGCCGACCCAAAGTGGGCCGGGAAAGCCGACCATGCACGGGTCCGTTGGTACCAAGCGGCCCAACTCCTCCGTCAGGAGGCGTCCGAGGAGGAGCAAGCCCGCATCGAGGCCCAGATCGC
>JALRLN010000108.1 GCA_023254445.1 Candidatus Poseidoniaceae archaeon
ACGAGGTCGTCGAAGTGTGGACCCGCAGCACGGCTGCCACAATGCAGCTCGTCTAGGCGTTCGGGTCCACGCCAAAGGCACCTACCAAGCGATCGAGGTAGACCGCGAGGATGACGATTGCCAATCCGGCTTCGAAGCCCTTCCCCGGATTGATCCTGTTGATGGCCCGCATGATTTCGTTGCCAAGGCCTTCAGCACCGATCAGGGCAGCGATGACAACCATCGACAGGCTGAGCATGATCATCTGGTTGATGCCAACGAAGATGGTTGGCCGGGCCATAGGGAGTTCGATCTTGACCAAGCGTTCCATTGGACCTGCACCAAAGGCTCTGCCGGCCTCAACAAGTTCCCGGTCGACGCTGCGGATTCCATGAGCCGTCAGCCGCACCAATGGAGGTACAGCGAAGATGACGGTCGCCAAGGTGGCGGAAACGATGCCTGTCGAGAAGAGAACAATCGCTGGAATGAGGTACACGAAGGCGGGCATCGTCTGCATCAAATCAAGCACCGGCCGGATCACGAGCTCGGCCCATCTGCTGTACGCCGAAAGGATGCCCATCGGGAGGCCAACCAGAAGGCTGACGATGCTCGCACCAACAATGAGCGCAAGCGATTCCATGGTTGCCTCCCACAGCGCCATGTTATCGATGAGCATCAGCCCAACGATGGCAAAGACCGACAAACCGTACGACCGCACGTCTTTGCTCGCATCGCGCCATCCACATCGCCGCAACGTTTTGACGCGAAGCAATCCAGATCCAACGGCTGCAGAGACCATCAACAGAAACACACGGACCTGATCCGCCAGCAGAAATTCCTCGAGCCCATCGATGACTTCTGGCTCTGATCTCGGTTGGTTTTCACCTTCAAGGATGAGCGTCAGGTTTTCCTTGATCGCTTGGGTTTGCGTCCGGTACGTGTCTTGCACCCAATCAACGAACGTTGTGACGTTCGCCTCAAGATCGATTTCTCGTGCACCAAAATCGATTCCGGATCCTGCGTCATCGTGCACGACGTCGCCCGTTCCGGGACCGCTTTCTTCGTCGACGAAACCATCGTTGTCGTCATCACGCCCGTCTTGGTCACCGTCCTCGTTGAACAGTCCATCGCCATCGTCGTCGTCATGAACGGCAAAAGGCGTGGTTGGGATCAGCGAAGGCGCGAACAGAACGAGAAGGAACATCCCCCCCAACACGAGGCGAGGGAGCGCCACGTTCCAACGAACGTCGAGGAGGCGAGCGAGAAGGGTCAGCCCTTGCCGCGTCTCATTCGTCATCCGAGTTCACCCCCGATTCAAACAGCCGAACGATGTGGGTGGAACGGACGATGCCCAGGAAAGCACCCCCTGCATCGACGACACCAAGGGGGGAATCGTCGGTCAAGAGCAAGGACGTCACCTCCTCGACCGGGCAGTCGCCTTCGACCGTACGCAAGGCATCCACAACGTCCGCAGTGAATGCTTCACTCCGGGCTGCGGTTCGTGCTGCGGTGCGGGTCAAGCGACCCACGAGGACGTTTCGGTCCGACACGATAGGAAGGGCCTCGAGGCCCCTGCGGTCCATCCTATCGTACAAGACGACAGGATCTTCGGTGACCCTGCCAACCGTTTCAGGAACCCACATCATGTCCGAAGCCGTCAGCACACGCACCCTGTTCAGGTCCCTCACGAACCGAGAAACGTACTCTCCTTCTGGACGAAGGGCGATGTCTGCGGGCTCGCCAACCTGCATCACGTTGCCACCTTCTTCGTCAGGTGTGGACAGGATCGCGATTCGATCGCCCATGTGGAGGGCTTCGTCGAGGTCGTGCGTGACCAGCAGGATGGTCAAGCCCAGCCTCCGTTGCAGGTCAATGATTTCCTGCTGAAGCGACGTCCGTATCAACGGGTCGAGCGCGCTGAACGGCTCGTCCATCAGCAACAGGTCAGGCTCGCTGACCAAGGCCCGGGCAAGACCAACTCGCTGCTTCATCCCCCCCGACAATTCATGGGGAAAGGCATCGGTACGGTCCGCCAAACCAACCGTCTCGAGCATCGCGGATGCCCGTGCGTATCGGTCCGCCCGGAGGAGCCCTTGGACTTCAAGACCGAACGCGACGTTGTCGAGCACCGTGCGGTGCGGGAGCAACCCAAAATGCTGGAACACCATGCTGATTTTTGTTCGACGAACCTCGCGAAGTCGCTTCGCATCCATCGTCGTGATGTCCTCGCCGTCCAGGTAGATGTGACCAAAACTAGGCCGAATCAAACGATTGACACATCGAAGCAACGTGGACTTCCCGCAACCGGAGAGGCCCATCAGGACGAAAATTTCGCCCTTGTTGACGTCGATGTTGACGTCACGCAACGCGACGTTCACGTGGAGGTCATCCTCGACCGTGCTTCGGTCCTCCCCGGCTGCAAGGCGGTTGAGGGCCTCGCGTCGAGGATCGACAAAGCGGCGCTGCCGCACGTCGAACCGACGAATCGGCCCGAAGGCCTTCGAAACCCCTTCCAAACGCAGCATGCGCTCACCGCTGCATCGCTCAACCTCAGGCAGTGGAACGCCTCAAGCGGACATTTCGTAGCCGTCGTCCTGCAACGCGCACATCGCTTGGTCGCCGGTCCACGTGGCGTACATCGCGTGTGGAGCCCAGGTCATGACAACGATGTGCTCACCGTTCTGCACCGCGCTGTCGTAGGCGGCGAGCATCGCGGCCGTGGACGACGCGCTGACGGACCATCCGTCGAGCCCGTAGCCACCTGCTTCGACGAGGGCCTCTGCCGTTTGCTGCATGCCTGCTCCGGCCTCGATGCCCGTGATCGTGCTGTCGAGTTCGTCGGCGAAATCAGCGAGTTGGCTCAGCTTTGTCAGGCCGGCATCGCAGGTGTACTGCGGCACAGCGAGGGCAAGGAAGGCCGAGCCGTTCTCGAGGTTCTGACCGATGATCTGCAGGTTGTCTGCGTTCGGCTCGTAGGTCGCCGTCTGTGCAGGGAGCCACGAACCGAAGTAGACGTGGTAGTCGCCGTTGGCAAGACCGGTGTAAATGGCTGCAGGATCGAGTCCTTCGTTGAGGTTCACCGTGTAACCCGCGTCCTCGAGCACCATCTGCGCGAGGTAGGAACGGAACATCTCACCGGACCAGGCAGGCACGCCAAACTCGAGCACTTCCGTGCCCATCTCGGCACCGTCGCATCCTTCGGTCCATGAAGCCAAGAGGGCCGCGTTGTCCGCATCGTCGTACACCTCCGAGGCGGCAGCCATGGTGGCTTCACCGTCCCCGCTGTACTCGGATGCAAACAGGAGGGCTGCGTTCTCAAGGTCACCGGTGAGTTGGTAGTTTTCCAAGATGCACGCTGCCTTTGGCGCCGTGGTTTCGAAGGAGGTGCCCACCACGGTGTTCACCGTCGTCGGCGACGCTGGGTCGTCGTAGAGGTAGCCGGTCGAGGACGCTGGACACGCCTCCATCCAGGACGCGATCAAGTCCGCATTGGCCTCGTCGTCAAAGAACGCCGCCGCGGCAGCCATCGTGGCCTCGTCGTTGCCATCGTAGTCCTGAGCAAAGAGCAGGGCATCGTTTTCCAAATCGCCCGTCAATTGGAATTGTTCAAGCAGGCACGCAGCACGTGGCGCGTCCGCTGAAAACCCACTGGGCACGACCGTGTTCACCGTTGTTGGGTTTGCTGGGTCGGCGTAGAGGTATCCGGTCGTGGTTGCTCCAGGTTCGTTGTCCACAGGGGCTGGCTCCGAGGTATCGTCACCAAGGCAGCCCGCCATGGCGGCGGAGAGCATCAATCCGAAGAGAAAGAGGGCGTTCGTTGTCAGGCGCGTCGTTTTGTTGTTCTTCAAATTGATTGTACCAAGTCTCCGTGGTCTTACGCGACCGGGGTCCTTACTTAAGTCCTGTGCTCAAAGGCAGAAAAAAGGTCAATTCCAATTATATGAATTCCGTGTTTCTCCAAATGTTCCCAAAGAAATACAAATTCTTGGTAAAAATTGGTCGAAATCGGGAAGTCCTGAGAACCGCTACGAGCCCTTGAGGTGGGCTTCGTTACCGTCCACGCCTCTGTCCCCGAAGCAGATCATACGTAGGATAGGTGCGATTGGTGATGGTTCTTCATAGGAATCAGAGGAACGCACCGTCACCTGGACCACGGCCTCAGGCCAACGGTGGGGAACGCCATCACCTAGCAGGTCATGCATCGGGATGCTCGACGGTGCCGTCGGCGTACTGCGCAAAGCGACCCTGCTCGGGCGGGTGCACGACGTCGGGAGCGCCCCACGACCAGCCGCCAAACCGCGTGCGCTGGTAGTCCTCGAAGGCTTGCACGATGCCCATCCTGTCGTTCATGACGAAGGGGCCGTGCTGCGCCACCGGCTCTCGGATGGGTTGGCCCTGCAGCATCAGCACACGCACGGGCGCGTCCTGTGCCTCCACACGCACCGGTTGTGCCGCGTCGAGGTGAAGGCCGGTGCGCGGACCGAGATCGACACCGTCCACCACGGCAGATGCACCATCGACGTGGTACAGGCACCGCTCGACGCCGTCGTCCACCGGAAGGTCAACGCGTGCGCCAGCCTCGAGGGTGAGGATGACGATGCCGACCCGATGGGACGGGTCCGCTGCCCACGAAGCCGCAGGTGGAGCGGGGGCCGTCGCCTCGCCCCAGGTCCCGGCGATCACGCGGATGTTGACGCCATCAACATCGAGCACGGGAATGGTTGGGGCCCAGAGCATGGTGTAGCCGGGCTCCGTCATCTTGTCCGCCGCGGGAAGGTTGAGCCAGATCTGAAAGAGGTCCAGAGTGTTGGGGCCCTCGGTGTCGACCAAGGGGAACATTTCCGAGTGCTGCAGCCCGGAACCTGCGGTCATCCACTGCACGTCACCTTCCC
>JALRLN010000109.1 GCA_023254445.1 Candidatus Poseidoniaceae archaeon
CCCTGCCCTCGGCGGACGACCTGACGGTCGCTCCGTCGACGTGGATCGGCGGCGTCTTCCAGAACGTGGCCTTCACCGCCGCCGCCGACCTGACGCTCTACGTCCCCTACCTCATCCACGACGAAGCCAGCGGCTTCGTGCAGAACTCGACCGTGCTCGACCTCGACGCAGGCGAGACGGTGGAACTGACCCTCCTCGCCCCACCCCGCGCCCAGGGCGGCCTCCTGCAGATCGCCGAGCCCGGGCGCGATGCCTTCCCGCTGCGCACCGTGAACGAATCCTGGGCCTCGTGGTACGCCCGCAGCGGCCAACAGGCGCCCGACGACGCCTCCATCGTTCGCGTTGACGGCCTCAACGGTTCGCTCGCCACCGTCGAAGGACGCAACGCGAGCGCCCCCGCCACGACCGCCGTGCCCGTGCTCATCGAGCGCCCGATGGCCCCCGCCTACGGCACCGACGACGGCGGTCGGCACTCCACCGGCCTCGTCAACGGCCGCGACACCTACGATTGGCTCGCCTTCCTGACCAACGAGGACGCCGACCCCACGGACACGGCGGACTTCGCGGAAGGCTACCTCCAGCGCTGGGCCGGCCAGGCCAACCCGGCCTACGAAGCGGGCGCGCAGTTCCTCATTCAGGAACTCGCCTCCTTCGGCCTCGAGGTGGACGTGCAGCGCTACGCCTTCGTCGACGCGCTCGGCACCCAGAACCCCGAGGCGTACAACATCTGCGGCTTCCGCTACGGGGAGGAGTTCCCGAACGAGTGGATGGTTTTCGGGGCCCACTTCGACATCGCACCGCCGGTCAACATGCTGGCCGACGACCCGCACGTCACGGGGCAGCGCACCTACGGCACGCGCGTGGGCGCCTACGACAACACGGCCGGGACGTCCATGGTGCTCACCGTGGCCGAAGCGATGGCCGACGTGGCCACGCGCCGGACGATGGTTTTCTGCTTCTGGTCCGGCGAAGAGGGCGGGAAGCGGGGCAGCGATTACTGGACGGACTACTTCGTCAAGGACGAGAATCCGGACGTCACCGTCACGAACTACGTCAACCTCGACATGGCGGGCGTCAACTGGCCCGGCGGGGGCGGCGCACCGCACGGCGACCCGCAACCGCAGATCGACGAGGACGGCTACCCCAAGGACGAGGAGGTCTGGCCCATGCGCGTCTACATCGGACCGAGCCTCGACCACGACCGGTTCAACCAGCCCGGCATGGTCGGCCTTGCCCAGTGGATCGGCTCCGACGCCATCGGCGTGGAGCAGCAGATGTCCACGCTCATCGGCACCGGGTACGAAGCATCGACGTGGAAGGTCGACGATTGGCTCGCCAAGGACCGCCCCGAGATCATCGTCTACGAGGACACCACCGCCCGCAGCGACCACGACAGTTTCCAGCGCAACCTCGGCACCGTCACCATGGGCTTCGGCGGCCTCGTCGACGGCTACTGGTGCTACCACCAGACCTGCGACACCCTCGACGAGATGGAGGCGTGGATGGACACCACCGGCAAGGACTACGGCGAGGCCCACTCGGGCACCTCGAACCTCGTGGACGCCCTCGACACCATCACCTGGTGGGCCGCCATGGCCTTCTTCCACCTCGACGAAGACCCGGTGCTCAACGCCTACCTCTGAGCGTCAACCGCGTTTCGGGCTGGCACCAGGCTCGGACATCAGAGCGTGTTCGTGGGAACAGCGCCGTAGGCGTTCGTCATGGCGTCGCCCTCGATGATGGACAGGTACAGCACGTAGAAGACCCCAATAATGGTGAACACCCACAGCAGGTTCCAACCGCTCTTCCCCGAGTCGTGCAAGCGTCGAACGCCAACGGAAAGGCCTGGAAGCAGGAGGATGAGGCTGACCAAAGCGCCCACCAATCCCACTTCGGGGGAAACGAATCCGTCCACCACCCCCGCCGGGATGCTCAAGACCTGTACCCAGAGCGCAAACCACCAGTATTCAGAACGGGAGGCCCTGCCTTCGAAGTTGGCATACTTTTGCATGCATGCTCTGAACGCGTCCACGAACGGCATCATCTGGGGGGGTCGTCCGCCGACGACCGTGGGTGCTGCATACTGTGCAACACCGGACATTGTAGTTGACATGCTGATTGGTTCGGGGGCGGATTCCATGATGGTACGTTTTCTTCAGCCCTCTTAACAAATCCTCCGAACACGATGCAAAGCAGCAAGTTCGACGATGCTTCAGCCCTTGTCCATGCGCTGGACGGAGCTTCGATGACCGAGAGCTTTCCTTCTTTTGCGTGATGGGCGTGAAAGGCAGGAATCAAAAGCCGTCGACGCGGCGGAGGCTTTGATGTCAGACATCAGCTACGTTACAGCAAGCAAGGTGAAGGAGATGCTCAAGGGTATGGACTGCCGCACCGGCAGCGACGCCCTCGACGGATTGAACGGGTTTGTCCACTGGCTCATCAACGAAGCCGTGGCGTCGACCAAGGCCAACGGCCGCAGCACCGTTCGTGCGCACGACTTCCTCGCCTCCGCCTCCGGCAGCGCCGACAGCCTCGTCACGGCCTCCAAGGTCAAGGACGCGATCAAGGGCATGGACCTCCGCACCAGCGCGGACGCCCTCGACGGCCTGAACGCCTACGTGCACCACCTGGTCGCCACCGCGGCCGCCCGTGCCACGGCCAACGGCCGCAGCACCGTGCGCGCCCCCGACTTCGTGGCCCGCCACGGCTGATTCAGCCCACAGGCACCGACCGCACGGTCCCGCTTCCGAGCTCCATGGCCGTCAGGCTCGAGCCCTTGAGGCGCCGGCCATAGGCCGCACCCGTGTCGAGCATGATCAGGGACGGGCGCCCGTCGGGCAGCAGGACGCGTGAACGGTACGCCCCCTTCGGGTCGCTCAGCCCATAGCCATCGAGCATCTGCGTCGGTGTGTGACCCACGAGCACCTGGCGCTGCGGGTCCACCGGCTCCTTGGCGTGAAAGATGGTGCGGCTCCAGGTGCGGTCTTCGTCCGTTTGCTGGTCCAGCGGGCGGCGCCAGTCGTAGCCAGCGTGCACCATGCGATGCTGGTCAAGCACGATTTCCGTCGGCAGGCCCTGCAGGAAGGGCACCCAGCGTGAAGCTGCGCGGTCGCGTTCGGAGGACGTGCTGCCCGGCATGGACGACAGGGCGGCGTCGCCACCGTTCCTCGTCCAGTGCCACCGGTCCGACGCGTCGGACGAGGTGTAGGTCGCGAGCATCATGCCCTCATGGTTGCCCTGAATGGCGTGCAGGTGATCCAGGTCGCGGGCCATCACGAGCACGCCGTGGCTGTCTGGACCACGGTCGATCAGGTCCCCAAGCAGCACGACCTCGTCGCCGGGCTGAAGGTCCATGTCGAGCAGGAGGCGGCGTAAGGCGTCCGCCTGCCCGTGCACGTCGCCGACGGCCCAGACCTTGCGGCCGTCGTCAAGGGCGGTCTGCAGGCGCGTTTCGAGCGATGAATTCCTGTGGGTGGTCAAGACAAAAGAGACCGCCTCGACCCTTTTTGAACCTCGAATCGGGCCGCCATGAGAGGCAGCAGCACACGTTCGGAAGGGTGATGGGGACCCGTCCAAATCCTCGACCATGGCGGTTCGCTCGGTGGTGGTGCTCGGCACCGCTCAGGACGGTGGCGTGCCGCAGGCCGGCTGCGCCTGCCCATGCTGCACAACGGCCGCGAATGACCCCGCCCTCCAGCGTCACCCCGTCGCCCTCGGCGTGACGCTGTCGGACGGACGGCGCCTCCTCGTGGAGGTGACGAAGGCGCTCAGCGAGCAACTGTGGGCGTGGGGCCGCAGCGAAGGGTTGGCTGCACCGGTCCTCCCCGACATGGTCGCCCTCACGCACCTGCACCTCGGGCACGTGCAGGGGCTCGGCGAATTCGGCACCGAGGTGATGGGCCGTTCGGGCGTGCCCCTCCTCGCCAGCGAAGGCGTCGTCGCCGAGCTGGCCCACCGTCGCCTGCTGTCGCCCTTTGAGGCGGTGGGGCTCGACGCCGTCGACGGGGTGCATTTCGTTCGCGTCCCGCACCGCGACGAGCACGGCGACACCCATGCCCTTCTGTTCGAAGGAGCCTCCCGTCGCTTGCTCTTCCTTCCCGACCACGATCGATGGGAAACGACGCTGGCAGCGCACGACTGTTCAAGCGTCCGCGAGTGGCTCGGGCGTCTTGAGGTGGACGTGGCGTTGCTCGACGGCACCTTCTGGTCCGGAGCCGAACTTCCGGGGCGGGACATGTCGCGCATCCCGCACCCGACGGTTCAGGACACCTTGGCGCGGCTTGGTGCCCGTGCTCCGGGCGATCCAGAGGTGCGCTTCACCCACCTGAACCATTCCAACCCGTGCCTGCAGGACGGGGCCGAACGGCAGTCCGTGCTCGACCACGGCTGGGGCTTCGCGTCCCTTGGCCAGCGATGGGACCTCTGAAGGACCGCGTGCGCCTCCCTTGTGCATGGCCCGCATCCTCGTGCTCGGCTGCGGCCTCGTGGGGGGCTGGGTGGCCACCACCCTGGCCAACTCCTAATTCTAGTCTGCCATTGGAAATAACATCGACTGTAGCTGCTGTTTTGGCAAGGAGCGCAGGATTTCTTAGAGGCGTGATTAAAATTGCTGTAGCAAGTTTAATTGAGGTAGTATGAGAACCAATCATATTTAAAACGCTTAAAGGTTCGTACCAAGGAGCTTCAGAAGGAAGGGGAAATTTGCCAAAAGGATATTTATGGAGATTTTTCCCCATCACCACATGATCGGTTACGCTAACAGCATCAAAACCTAAAGCTTCTGCTTCCTTAGCAATATTTATATACGATCGGATACCTTCATTTGGAAAAAAGTTTTCTAGCCCAAAAAGGCCGCATACCAGT
>JALRLN010000010.1 GCA_023254445.1 Candidatus Poseidoniaceae archaeon
TGGCCGCTCGAAAACCGACGTTTGGCCATCACCCAACGCCCGTCGGGTCGTCGCCAGCGGAAATGATGGCGGGAAGGGTGGCTCAACCAACCGAGGTCAATCACGTTCTGCTGAGCGTACCAGGCCCGCAACGCCGTGTCCGCGTGTGGACCCTCGCTCACGGGCGAAGAGAACGGAACAGGACTTTCAGATGTGCGGTTTGGGCGGCAGCCAACCTGGAGCCAATGACACGTGACCGACGTCTCGCGATGAGCGTGGGACAAGCCGGATGGGAGGGTTGGACGTGCAGTGGCGGTGCACAGCGGAGGAAACCCGAGCTGAGGCCTGTCCCACGTGACCGACGTCTCGCGATGAGAGTGGGACAGGCCGGACTTGAACCAGCGACCTCGGCATCTTCAGTGCCGCGCTCTCCCAACTAAGCTACTGTCCCTGAGCGATTCGGCCACAGGCACCTGCCCTTCAAGGCTTCCGATGCATCAAGGGAGGGCACGTCGACGACAATGGCTTCAAGAGCGACGAGACGATGGTGGTGCATGAGCCGCGAGGAGGACGTCGCGGCTCCCGAAGAAGAGGTTCCCGAGGAGGCGGACGGGGGGCTTGGTCGAGAGCTCGAAGAAATCCGCAAACGGCGCACGGGTGACGTGCGACGGCGCTTCCCTAGCGCCGTTGAGGACGTCGTGCTGATCAGCGGCTTCATCTACGGTGCCATCTTTGCCCTCCTGCTTTTTTCGATGTCCGGTGGGGCGTTCGGAACGTCGACCTGGCTCGACCACACCGCCTCCAAAACGGTCCTCGACCCCAGTGGTGAGTGCAACGAGGTCACCGATGAACCGTGGATCCACATCTACCCGGACAACGACCTCGAACAATTGTCCGTCGGTGGATACAACCTGCCTGTTGGCATGGCCAACATCACCATGCAGTTGATCCTCCAGCACGACGACGCGACCGGCATTGTGGTGTACAACGACATCGAGGTTCAGGAAGTCGGCAGTGCGGGACATGTCGCAACGCACATGAGTTTCGCCGAACTTGACCCCGACCATTACACGCTCAAGGTCTTGATCACGGTCTTTGACCTGGAGAACCCGACCGAACCCGTTGAGATCGACGGGACATGGCCCCTCAAGAACGAACTTGGCGTGGAAGTCCAATCCGTCGGCGGTGCGCTCGCGTTCCTGCCGTTCGTTGATTCGGACGAACACCTCGAAGCGACCATCCTCGAGGCGGGAACCCGCACCTGTTGGACCATGCGGGAGTTGGGCAACTGGGGATTCGTGCTCATGGGCGCTGAACTTGGTGGCGGCCGAGAAACGGCGATGCTCACCGGTGGAGCGGCCGGGATTCCGGCATGGTGGATGGCTTTCATCTCCCTCTCCCTTTCCGCCGTGAGCCTGCTTCTCCTCTACCCGCTCATGTACAAGGTCTACCACCAAGAGACCGACGACATGCTCTCGAACAAGCACATCGAGCACGTTGTCACAGAAACCGTCCGGAAATTGGCGATGAACCTCCATATCACGGTCGATTGGGAGTTGTTCAAGGTCGAATCCAGGGAACTCTCAATCGACATCATGGTGCCCTACAGCACCACGCAGGACACGCTTTCCGACGCAAAAGACGTGCGCGCCGAGGTGCTGCGTGAGATCCTCGGCGAGTTTGCCATCTTCCGCGTGTTCAAACCCGTGCAACTGAACGTCCGTCCGATCGACCAGAAAGGGGTCGACCTCAACACCGGCCTCGGGTTCGGTGGCAGCACCGCAAGCGACGACGGCCCGATGGAGCATCAGGACTACAGCGCCTTCTTCAGCGAACTGCACACCTTGGCCCGCGTCGAGGAAGATGTGCGTGACAGCCTCGACCTCTTCTTCGCACGGGCGAGCAACATCCGCATGGAGGGCGCGGTGGTCACCAGCGACGACCGGCTGATCTTCGTGTCCGTCGTCTACAGGCCCACGCTCCGCCTGGCCTTCTTCCGGTTCAAGACGACCACCAACGAAGTTGAGCAGGACCTTCGCGCCTTCATCGAAACGCGCAATGGAGACCTGCTCGACACGCAGGACCTGATCGTCAAGGTCAGGAACCAGGTCCACACCCTCGCGGACCGTTCCGGTGCAGGACGCGTCGAACACTCGACCACCAACGACGAGCGCATCGCAGCGGTGGCACGGCAGGACGGCCTTGGGGGCCGCGTCTTGCAGACGAAGTTCCTCGGCGACCTCCTCTCTACGGTGGAGTACACCGCGAACGAAAAGCGGGAACTCATCAACCGGTGGGGCTTCTGGGGCCTCATCGTCTTCGTCTGGATCCCCTTCATGGCGTCGGGTGTGATCGTTGGCTCGATGCTGGGCATGCTCTCGCGGATGAAATTCCTCAGGGTGCTGTGGGCCGTGATGCTCGGCGGAGGTGCGGCCTCCATCACGTGGGCGTACACGGCCGACGGCATCATCCGGTTCATGCACGCCTACAAACTCGAAGCGATGATTCCAATCGCCATTTTCGTGTTCGTGCTCATCGCCTACCTCCACATGCGATCGACCAAATTGCGACGTCAGGCGGAACTCTTCGAAGACACCCTGCTCGACAACTTCCACGCCGACGTGCATGCGAAGTACGGGCAATCCTGAGGGCTTCGGATGAAGGAACACACCTCATTGCCGGGCCGGGATGGCCATGTCGGGGACACGGCGACCATTGGCATCGTCACGGTGAGCGACCGGGCCAGCACGGGGGCATACGAGGACGAGGGCGGTCCCGCCATCCTTGGCTTCCTCGAGGAAGCCGTGCGGTCCCCCGCTGAGGTCCATTACCGCTGCGTCCCGGACGAGGTGGACGCCATCGTCGAGGCCCTCACGCACCTGTGCGACGAGGTGGGCTGCGACGTGGTCGTCACCACCGGCGGCACGGGCCCTGCACCGAGGGACGTGACGCCGGACGCCACCGAAGCCGTGCTGGACCGCGTGCTCCCCGGCTTTGGTGAACAGATGCGCGCGGTGTCGTTGGCCTACGTCCCCACCGCCATCCTCTCACGACAGCTCGGTGGGGTCCGTGGCTCGTCGCTGGTGTTCAACCTCCCAGGCAGGCCGAAATCCATCCGGGAAACCATCGACGTCATCTGGAAAGCCGTGCCGTACGCCGTGGACCTGATCGGTGGCGCGTACCTTGACATGGACGACGACGTGTGCAACGCCTTCCGGCCGAAGGACGCCCGCCGACGCTGACCTTCAAGGACCGCACGCCGGACCCTTGTGCATGTCCTCCGTTGGCGACGTGCTCATCACCGACGCGATGGCCGTCCTTCCCACCGGGACCTGCGTGGCCGACCTGCGAGCAGAACGGGGTTCATCACAGAAATCCTGCCGGGCGGCGGACTGCTGCCGAACGGTGGAACCGAAGTGCACATCGATGGACGCGGACTTCACCTCCTTCCTGGCGCCATCGACCCTCAAGTCCACTTTCGGGAGCCTGGGCAACCAGAGAAGGAGGACCTCGGCAGCGGCAGCCGAGCGGCCGTGAGCGGGGGCGTGACCGCGTTCCTTGACATGCCAAACAACGCCCCTGCCGCCACGACCGTGGACGCCATTGAGGCCAAAATTGCCAGCGCGGGGGCAACCGCCGTCGCTCACCACGGCTTTTTCATCGGGGCGACGCCGGACAACCTGTCGGACCTGCAAGAGGCGGTCGGTACACCGGACGCGCCGGTGGCTCGCCCCGGGGTGTGCGGCATCAAGATCTTCATGGGCAGTTCGACAGGATCCCTGCTAGTCAGCGAAGAAGGGGCGTTGGACCGTATCTTCGAAGGCACGGCAGGGCTGATTGCCGTCCATGCTGAAGACGAAGACCGTCTCATCGAGCGGAAGGAAGCCTTCGCAGACCGCACCGACATGGCCGCGCATGCCGAATGGCGCGACGACGTCACCGCCCTCCTCGCTACGCAACTGGCGGTCAACCTCGCCACGACGCACGGCCACAGGCTGCACGTGCTCCATCTGACCTCAGGCCTCGAAGCCGACTGGTTGGCCGGGCGCACACGCCTGCCGTCCGAGGACGGCGAAGGGCCGTGCATCACCGTGGAAACGCTTCCTCAACACCTCACCTTTGACGAGAACGACGTCAAGGAACAAGGCACCCGTCTCAAGATGAACCCCCCCATCCGGTACGCCGCAGACCGAGCGACCCTCTGGAACCGGTTGCGGGACGGGACGATCAACTGCATGGCAACCGACCACGCGCCCCACACCCTGGAGGCGAAGGCGTTGGGCTTCCCGGCGGCCCCTTCGGGGATGCCGGGCGTGGAAACGTCGCTCCCCGTGATGTTGACCCATGCTGCTCGGGGCGCGTGCACCGTCGAAGACGTGGTTCGCTGGATGTCGACGAACGTCGCCGACTGCTACGCCATGGTGGGCAAGGGCCGCCTCGAGGTTGGTGCGGACGCCGACCTTGTGCTGGTGGACATGGTCACACAGCTCACGGTCGATGACGCCAACGCGTGGAGCCGCGTTGGCTGGAACCCCTTCCACGGACGCTCCCTCGTCGGATGGCCGGTGTGGACGCTTGTGGACGGCGTTCCCGTCTTCGAACGCAGCGCTCGAACCGGCCCGAAGGGCGAGGTCCTCGTGGCACCGGGCTCGACCGGTCGGCCCCTCATCATGATGCCGTGGGCGTGAGGCAATCACCCACGCAGGGACAAACGGTTGAAACCGCAGGCCTCCTGTTCGACACGGGGTCCACCGTGCACATCGCGATGCTCGCTGGTGAGTACCCCCCGCGATGGGGTGGGATGGCCACCACCATTTTCCATCTCTGCGCTGAACTCGGACGCGCTGGCCATCAGGTCACCGTCATCACGCGCCGCGGCTCAGGCGAGGCCCCTGCCCTCGAGGGCGTTCGCATCGTCGAGGTTCCGTGGCTCAAGGCGCCGATGGCCTTCACCCGCTCCTTTGGCCGGCATGCGCTCAAGGCCCTCAAGGCGGTGCACGCGGAGGACCCTGTCGATGTGGTGCACGTGCACGCCCCGTTGACCTCGTGGAGCCGCCGGCAGTTCCGGTCCTGCCACGCCACGGTGGCGCCTTCCGTCACGACCCTGCATGGGTCATGGGTTGGTGAACGGGACGGATTGCTGATGGCGCGTCGCATGAAGGAGCCCGCCGCCATCGCCAATCCAAACGACCTCGCCATCCTCCTGACCGCGGGGCACTACGCACGCTACGAACAGGCGGCGGTGGACGAGAGCGTCTGCGTGGCCATCTCGGCCTTCAGCCGAAACGAATTCATCGAACGGTACCGCACGCCGTCGTCGTGGGCCTGTGAGGTGGTGCATTGGGGCATCGATACCGACATGTTTCGGCCGGCCGAACCCGCAGACGAGGACGCCATCGTGGAGCTCCGGGGTCGCCTCGGAGCCGGCGTTGGTCAGCCCCTCCTGTTGGCCGTTGGGCGCCTCGCTGCCAGGAAAGGGTACGCCACGCTGCTCAAGGGATTTGCACACCTCCATGCCAGCGCGCCTGACGTGAAATTGGCCATCGTCGGGCGCGGTCACCTTCGCTCCCGCCTGCTCAATCAGGCCAAGCGGCTTGGCGTTGAGGATGCGGTCCGGATTGAATCCAGCCTTCCCTTCGACGAGTTGGCGATGGCTTACCGTGCCGCTGACCTTGTGGTCTTCCCTTCGTTGTACGAAGGCCTTGGCATGATCCCGATCGAGGCCATGGCCTCAGCGACCCCTGTCGTGACCGTGAACCACGGACCCATGCCAGAAACCGTCGATGCGACGGTCGGTGCGACCTACACCCTCGGTGACGCCGATGCTTTCTCTTCCACGGTGCTGAATGAACTTCAGGACCAAGAAGCGCTGGCCAGCAAGGGACGTGCGGGTCGCGCACGGGTGCTTGAGCGGTTTACCATGCAACAGGAGGTCGACGCCTACCTCGAAGCGTACCGCCGGGCCGTGGATTTCCGCGCCGCTTGAGGACGCAGGTCATCAGAGACCGTACAGCGCGGAATCCTTGCGTTCCACGTACGTCAGGAAGGGTTCAGGGGTCGGTGCTCGACCGGTCGCCTCCTCGATGAGTGCCTCGGGGAGGTGCAGGCTCCCTCGTTCATGGATCCGTTCCCGAAGCCACGCCAACGGTGCCGACCAAGCACCTGAGGCGATGAGTGCGTCCACGTCGCCGACGTCATGGGTCATCGCTTCGAGGAGTTGAGCGGCGTACAGGTTCCCTAAGGTGTAGGTTGGGAAGTAGCCGAAGGCCCCCATCGACCAATGGATGTCTTGCAAACAACCGAGACGGTCCTCAGGAACGTCGAGGCCGAACCAGTCGAGGAACATGGCGTTCCACGTGGCCGGCAGGTCCTCAACCGCGAGCCCTCCGTCGAACATCGCCTTCTCAAGTTCGTACCGCAGCATGATGTGCAGGTTGTAGGTCACCTCGTCAGCCTCGACCCTGATGAAACCGGGCTCCACCTTGTTTGCGATGCGGTTCATCGTGGCGGCGTCCATCTTGGGGAGGTTGGGGAATGCGTCGTGGAACCACGGCCCAGCCACCGACCAGAAGGCCTCTGTGCGCCCAATTTGGTTCTCCCAAAACCGCGATTGAGATTCATGAACGCCCAAAGAAATCGCCTTTCCACGTGGGGTGAAGGCGTGCACCCCGGGCAAGCCCTGTTCGTAGAGCGCATGACCGGTCTCATGCATGACGGCGTACAGGCAAGAGAAGGGATCCCGTTCATCAAAACGCGTGGTGAACCGCGTGTCGCCCGGCCACAGGCCGGCGGAGAAGGGGTGCGTGGACACGTCCATGCGACCGGCTTCAAAATCGAAGCCCATGTGCGCACTTACCTTCCTGCAGAAGGCTTCCTGTGCGGCGATGGGGAACCTGGCCTCTGCGGGCAGGGTCGGCATCGGGGTGTCCTTGCTGGCCGCCATGATGCGTGCGAGGAGCGGCACAAGGCGGTCTTTCAAACCGGCGAACAAGGGGTCGTAGGCGGCCATCGTCGATCCAATCTCGTAGTCGTCGAGCAAGGCGTTGTAGGCCGGGCCTTCCGCACCAAGCAGGTTCACGCGTTGCTTCGTCATGTTCACCAAGGCCTGCAGGTGTGGCGCGAAGGCCGCGAAGTCCGAAGCCGCCCGTGCCTCCTGCCACGCCCCTTGCGCGATGCTGCGTTTCCGTGCAAAATCCGCCACAAAGGATTCGGGCAAGCGCAAGGCGCGATCGCGGCTGCGCTGCACGTCCCGCACCGTCGCTCCAAGGTCAGGGTCGTCAACCGCTTCTTCCGCCACGGCGTCAAGCAGGGCGCCGAGGTCGTCGTCCACCATGCGACGGTGGGACTCGGCCGCGAGCCAAGCAAGGACGTCGGAGCGTGCAGCGGCCCCCTTGGGTGGCATCAGGACCTCACGGTCCCACCCAAGGTGGCCTTGGATTGAACCAAGACGATGGATGTCCTTCACCCGTTCAAGCAGGTCATGTTTCGCGCCCATGCCGCGTCCATTCAACCTGCCCGCTCAAGGCTTGCGATGCCGTGAATCCGGACTCAGGTTGAAGACGATGGAGCCTCAGGAGGGAGCATGGTGCTGCCGTTCCGACGCCGGAGCGATGGGGAGGCAACGCCTCCGAGCGCCACCGACGACGACCTGGCCGCGATCCTCGACGATGGTGCGGCCTCAGTGGCGACCACCTCCTCGGAGGGGGAAGCAGCATCGACGGAGAACCACCTTGCCTCCAGCGCACTGCGCGTGGTCGAGACCTGCATGGACGTTCGTCGGAACGAGAACGTGCTGATCGTGTGTGATCCAACCACCGCTGAGATTGGGGCCGCACTCCACGAGGCGGCCCTCATGCGCTCCGATCGCGTGCTCCTCATGTTGATGCCGAAAGGTCGGCATCATGGGCAAGAGCCACCGGCCCCTGTGGCGAACCTCATGCGGCAACAGCAAGTGGTGATTGCACCAACCCGCTTCTCGCTGACCCATACCAAGGCCGTTCGCGCCGCGTTGGCGGAAGGAGCACGCATCGCCACCATGCCGGGCATGACCCTCGACATGTTCCAAGGGGGTGGGATGTCGGCCGACTTTTCGGCCCTCAAGCAACAAATCGCTCGTCTCTCCAACAGGGTCCGCCGCAAGCGCATCGTGAACGTTCGAAGCGCGAAAGGCACCGAACTCAGTTTCGAGGTCGCATGGCGTGATTGGGTGTTCGACGACAACGGCATCTGCAACCGCCCGAAAATGCTGACCAACCTCCCTGCCGGCAAAGCGTACGTCATGCCCCGAGAGGGGACGATGAACGGCACGATCGTGCTGGATGGAAGCTGGGAAGGGACGCTCATTGAGGAGGAGGTGCGCATGACCATCGAAGACGGGGTCCTGACCAACATCTCAGGCGGTGAAATGGCGGGACGGATTCGACGCACCTTCGAAGAAATCAGGGAGGGCCTTCGTCCGAAGGATCGTGACCTGCTTGGCACGGTGGCCGAGTTTGGGTTCGGCATGAACCCAGCAGCCATCCTGACCGGAAACTTGCTCGAGGACGAGAAATGCTTGGGCACGTGCTACTTTCAATTCGGCGACAACACTTCGGGCGGAGGGAACGCCGCAGTGGGCACCACCTTCTCGTGCGTGATGCGCGCACCGACCATTCAACTGGACGTTGAGCCGTTGTTTGACGACGGGCGACTGCTCGACGAGTGATCAGTACGGCATGGCCGGATTCCTGCTGCCGCACACCGGGCAGAAGCGCCACTGACCGTCAATGCCAATCCCACACCCCGGACAACGGATGCCCGACGGGATGGTTGGAGGCACGTTGTGCATGGGTTGAGGGGTCCACCCCTGCTGCGGCTGCCCCCAGCCTTGTTGCGGCATGGCCTGACCCCAACCCTGCTGCTGCGGCCATGCGCCTCGCTGTTGCCCGGCAAGACCACCAAGCGTCTGCTGCTGTTGCTGGGGCCACGACCCGTGTTGCACAGACGTCGGTTGTTGAGGCCACGCCTGTTGTGGCTGAGGGGGGGTTTGCTGCACTGGCTGCTGCGCGGGAGCGGCCTGCGTGACGGGTGCACGAACCGGTGCGGCGCGTACGGGACGTGGGAGGGAGGCCGCCTTCACGGCTGCTTCGGAGCCTGCGAATTCCTCGATGGTCACTTGTCCGTCGCCGTCCGCGTCCGCTGCGGCGTGAAGGCGTGCCGCTTCTTCGAGGTCTGTGCCGGTGGCCTCGGCCAGCTCCTCGACGGACAGCCCGCCAGAACCGTCGTCGTCGGCGAGTTCAAACCGCTCCTCCAGAGGCAGGGGCCCTTCTTCCTCGGCGCTGAGGCTGGAGCCGAACGCACCAGCGAAGGCATCGGCCGCGGCGGCGTCCATTCGACGGTCGTCCAAGGGCCGCTCCTCAACCGGACGGCTCGGTTCTGCTGCGGCCGGAGGAAGCGGCACGGCTCCGCCGCTGCTGGGTGCGGGGGAGGGAGGAAGCGGCACGGATTCGTCGATGCTGGGTGTCGAAGAAGGGGGAAGCGGAACGGGGGTGCTCTCGGGGACGGGGGTTGGGGAGGGGGCAAGCGTCTGCACGGGGGAGATCACCGGCAGTTCCGTAGGTCGGACCTCCAAGGCCACAGCGCTTGCGTTTGCGTCGGCCAGCATCGGCACCGGGATCACCTGACCAGCAACATCGAGGGAGGCATCGACCTCCGACGCCAGGCGGAGCAGGTCGTCCTCGTTGACGGCGGGATTGGCAAAGCGCTGCTCAAGACCAGCAAGGTAGCGGCGCACCTCGTCCTCCCCTCCGGTTTCCTGAGCGATGGCCAACAAGCGAAGGATGCGCATGGGGTCCGCGAGCCGGAGCAAAGGCTCCGCGGCTGCTCCATGGAGCGACGAGGTCGCTGCGTGGGATTCCCCCGTTGAATCTGGGGCTCCAAGATGCTGCAACAAGGGGTCCGCCATCGACATCAGGCCCAAGTGACCTGCAACGAGGTAGTACAGTTCCCCACCTTCGCACGCCATGCGGGCTCCGGCGGCCTCGAAATCAAAGTCGCCGGGTTGGAGAACGAGGTCAGAGAGTTGGCGGAAGAACGCAACAAGCGCGTCCTCACGGGGCATGCTGAGCATGGCATGGAGGCCTTCGGACGACGACGTCGCTCCGAAGTAGGCGGCTGCATCGTCCACCTCAATTCCTTGCTGCTCGGGCTCCATGGTGCATCGACGCCTCCGCCAGCCACGAGCCCCTAATCAATCCCTTCCCGAGGACGCCGCGAGGTCGATGATGGCGCGAGATTGCACCGCGGTCCACCCCGTCGATTGAAGTTGCATCAACACGGTGCGTTCCGCTCCGCCCGATGCCAGTTCGGCCGCGACCCATTCCACCGCAGCACGGCGATCCGCTGCCTGGTCGGCTGAGAACATCGACAGGTCGACGTCGACCTTGGCTCGGCGGCGCGTGGGCCCCGCCTCGTCCTCGGGCGACACCGTCACACGCTTTCGAGACGCGCGTTTCGGCGGTGCGGGTTCGGGCGGGGCACGACCCGGTGGGCCACCGCCGGGAGGCCCTTGCCGGGGAGGACCTCCTTGCGGCGCATCGTTCGAACGACCGGGAGGGCCACCGCCAGGCGGCCCGCCACGTGCAGGGCCTTGAGAGGAGGGTGCACGGCCGGGCGGGCCCCCGCCGGGCGGTCCACCTGAGCGTTGCGGCGTGGACGGGCCACGTCCGGGAGGACCGCCGGGAGAGGACCGTGCGGGTGCTTCGGCAGGACCTCGAGCAGCAGGCTTCCGAGCGGGCGGGGTCGCCTTGGACCGAACCGCGCTGGTGCTGACCGACCACACATCGTCGTCATCGTCGTCATCGTCCCACATGTCCTCCTCTTCGTCGTCATCATCACGACCCCGAAGCACGCGTCCGAGGACGCTGACAACCAGCACGAGGGCGACCACGCCGCCGACACCGCCACCAACCACCACCATGAGCGGTTGCCCAAAGATGAGCAGGGGGTCCTCATCGCCACCGGCATCGGAACGCGGGCAGCCGTCGGCAAAGCCGTCGACGCCCATCGGTTCGTCGGGGCAGAGGTCGCTGAAGTCAACGATGCCATCGTCGTCGCTGTCCAGTTGCATCGGGGAACAACCTGCGTCGTTCACAAGGTCTCGGAAGGCAGGTTGTGTGCCGGGACAGAGGTCCGGGGCGTTCCCGGAGGCGTTGTCGCCAAAGCCATCCTGGTCCTCATCGATGTATTGGGTGGGGTCCTGCGGGAAGGGTTCGTCGACCCATCCGTCACCGTCGTCGTCCGGACAACCGAAGCGATCGATGTTGTAGAGCAAGGAGGCGAGCGAGGTCCCTGCCTCTTCAGGGCAGGCATCTGGCGTGCTGCCGCCGGGCTCGTCGCCGTAGCCGTCACCGTCGGTGTCGTTCCACTGCGTCGCGTCCAAGGGGAAGGCGTCACCGGTTTGGTTGAGGCGCCGTCCGTCCGGGCCTTCGTCCCACGAAGGCGCGCCGAAGAAGCCGTCACCGTCAAGGTCCTGATCGAGGGCGGCTTCGTCGAGGCATCCAGTGGCATCGACAGGTTGCCCCGACGGCGTCGCAGGGCAGGCGTCGTTGGCGTCAACAACGCCGTCACCGTCGCTGTCCCGCTGGTCCGAGGCGCACCCGTCCGAATCCACCTCCGCGCCCACAGCAGACCCGGGACAGGCATCGCTCGGATCGGGGACACCGTCCCCATCGGTGTCCTGCTGCTGCTGGGCTGCATCGCAGCCAATGGCGTCAACGGTGGTGGCGTCGGTCGTTCCCGGGCACATGTCCATGGCGTCGTTGACGCCGTCGCCGTCGCTGTCGCGCTGCGTGGCTGCGCAACCGTCCGTGTCCACCACGGCACCGGCGGGCGTGGCAGGGCACAGGTCGTCGTCGTCGTACACGCCGTCACCGTCTGCATCGTCGGTCAGCACCAAGGGGCAGCCTCGTCCTGTCCCACCGGCCACGGTGGGCGTCCCTTCCAGCACGCCGGGCGTGTACGGGCATTCGTCGCCTGCGGTTCCCGTGATGCTGTCGCCAAACCCGTCGCCATCGGTGTCCGTTTGCTGGGTCTTGTCTGCGGGGAAGGCGTCGTGCATGTTCGCTCGACCGTCGCCGTCCGTGTCGGGGCAGCCGTACAGCGGCACGACGGTGTCCACACCGTCGACCTCTTCGATGCCCCAACTTGAGTTGCCCCAGACGCCAAGGCATCCGTCGAGCGTAAGCCCACCGTGCGTGGACGCGTTGTTCGCATCGTAGAACGCCGTCCAGTTGTCGGGAACGCCGTCTTCGTCGTCGTCAAAGGCGGCCCCAATCAACGATGGGAAGCGGTCAGGATTGGTCGCGCCACTGGAGCCGTTGTCGCCGTAACCGTCACCGTCGCTGTCGGCCCACTGCGTGGGGTCTTCCGGCCACATGTCGGCCCCTTCTTCCACGGACCAGTTGTAGGGGAAGTCTTCCGGCGGTCGTGGGTCGGAAGCACCGTCACCGTCCTGGTCGGGGCAGCCACGGCGGTCCCTCCACGACGTTCCGTGATCGTACACGCACTGGTCGCCTGTGACAGGGTCTGCCGTGTTGTCGCCCCAGCCGTCACCGTCGGTGTCCTTGTACTGGAGCGGGTTGTCTGGAAAGGCGTCGGGGACGTTGTTGGGATCCAACGGGACAGAGCAACAGTCTGGACCGTTGTTGTCGCCGTAGCCGTCACCGTCGCTGTCCAAGGATTGCTTCCAGTTGAGGATGAAACTGTCCCCGGTGGTCATCGAGCCGGTCTTGGTCGACCAGCCGTCCTGATCGTTGTCTTCGCATCCTTGCCGGTCGAACCACGATGTTCCCGAGGTCGACACGCAATCGTCGGTCTCGTCGTCCCATCCGTCGTTGTCCGCGTCACCGCATCCTGGGAGGCCAAGGCGGGAGGGGCCGTTGGTCGTCGGGCACCGATCCGCAAAGGGCCCGGTGGCGAGGTCACCCCAGCCATCCCCGTCGCTGTCCTCCCACTGGCCGCCGACCTCGGGAAGGTCGTCGAGGCTGTCGGGAATCAGGTCCCTGTCCGTGTCGGTGGCCACGTGCAGCACCGCGACGTCGTTCAACGGCCCATCCACGAGGAGGAGCGAAAGGTGGTCGCCCACCGTCGCGGGCAGCACAGCGTGGTCGGCACGTCGGTCCCCAAACGGAACGGTGGTGAACGCGTCGACGGTCCCACGGCCCCACGCGTGCCATCGAAGCGCCCCTGACGCGGAGGAGAACAACAGAAGATCGCCGTCGAGGACACCGAGGTCCCACGCGCCACCGTCACCGAGCACGTCGGAAGCGATCGAGTGGTTCGTGGCGGTGCCGTTCGGCGTCCACAGGGCGCCTTCGGTCGACGACCATCGGACGGCGAGGTGAGGACCAACGCCCTCGACCTGAACGGCGGTCAAGTTCGGGAGGGTGCTTGCGATGAGCCCGGTCGGTCGGAACCCGTCGACCTCGGCGATTTCATTCCCGTTGTCCATGAAGAGCACGGCTTCGGTGGAGGACGCGTGCGCCATCAGCGCGGGGCCGTCGATGCTGGCGGGCAGCAGCAGCACCCTGGCGTCGGTGGCCACGCCTTGAGCGAGCGAGGTCAAGGTGGTCCCCGTGGACCGTTCGTGCATCAAGGTGAGGTTGGTGCTGACCCCGTCGTTCACCACGGCAAGCAGGTCGAAGCCATCGCCAACTGCGGCAAGGGCCACGGCCGGTGAGGTGACGTTTCCGCCGAGGTCAAGCGACGACAGCGACCACGCTGAACCGTCGTACCACGCTGCTTCAATCTCGGTTGTCCCACTGGGCCTGTAGACCGTGAGGAGGGTCCCGTTGCTCAACGCCGCGACCTGCGGGTCCGCTTCAAGGTCCACGCCGCTGCGGATCATCGAGGTGCTCCAACCCGACCCGGTGTCGAATGCGTGCCAGAGTTTGCTGTCTCCGCTGCTCGCAAGCACCACGTGTTGGGCGTCGCTCAGCACCGCGGTACCAAGGTGTTCGCCGAAGGTCCCTGTTGTCAACAGGTCCATCTCAAACGCGACGGCGCCCTTCGGGCGAACCGCGCTGAGGTTTCCACCATCGTTGAGCACCAAGGTCGTTCGGCCGACGCCGTCCGCCACCACACCAACGTGCGGGCCGGCGCCGTCCTCGTCCACGTCGACAAGCACGGTGCGGACCCATTGGCCGCCAGGCGTCCCGTCCAGGGTGTGCTCAAACAGCGTCGCAACGGTGCCGTTGCCGAAGTCATCGTGATTTTCGACGACGAGCATCGAAGTCTCACCGCGCAGCGCGGTGTTGAGGTCAAGCGCCCTCGGCACGCGGTCGAGGGGGAAGGTCAGGGTCTCCCAATCGATCCGCTCTCGGATTTCGAGGTTGAGGTTCCATGCAGCACTCCCCGAGCCAGCAGCGCGCAGGCTGCTGACGATTTCCTCGAGCCCATCACCGTCCGTGTCAACGGTGGCCGCGGCCATGAAGCCAGCGCGCTGCTGCAAACCGCCGGTGCGGAGCACCTGGACGTCCGCAGACAAACCGTTGTCCGAGCCGAAGCGGAGTTCGAGCCGTCCCGGGCTTGAACTCCCGCCCGCACTGCTGATGAGCACGTCGGACCGGCCGTCCCCATCGATGTCGCCCGCTGGGGCAAGGGACAACCCGAGGCGTTGGTTCGAGGTCCCGTCAAGCGTCCACGCCGGTGTTGACGACAAGGAGGGCGACCCCGTCCACAGGGACAGGCGCCCACCGTTGTATTCGCCCGTACCGTTCAACGGTTCGCTCACCAACAGATCGCCACACCCGTCCCCGTCCACGTCGTCGAGGACGGTGAGGCTGTACCCAAAGAGCCGCCCTTGGACGTTGGAGACAATGGTCCGGTCTGGTGTTCCGTTGTAACCGCCGTTGCTGCCGTGGTAGATTTCGATGCTGGAATATCCCGAGGGGGACGAGAGGTTTCCCGTGTTGCTGACCACAAGGTCAGGGGTGCTGTCGCAGTTCAGATCCCCCACGGCCATCGCACGCCCGAACGAAGGACCGTTGCGCACTGGGGTGATGGTGCGGTCAAGGTCGAGGGACCCCGACGTGTTGCCGAAGAAGAATCGGACGCGTCCGTTGGAGGTCCCGTCCGTGTAGGATGGACCGGCTGCGACGAGTTCGTTCGCACCGTCACCGTTGAGGTCGGGTACGGCCACCAACGTCGTACCAAGGCCCTCCCCATCGCTGCCGTACATCACCCACGTCGCCTGTGCGGAGGTGAGGCTCCGGTTCCCTCCACGATAGATGCTAAGCGAGCCGTTGCCTGCATCGTCCGCGGGATGGCCGACAGCAAGGTCGACCACGCCGTCGCCATCGAAATCGGCAACCGCGAGTGCCGTGCCAAATCCAGAGCCTGAAGCCACGATGCTGGAGGGCGCTGCGGAGCCGTCGGACGACCCCCAATGCACGGTGACGGTGGAACTGGCGAGGTCGCTGACCACGATGTCGTCGGCGCCGTCGGCGTCGAGGTCCCCGACCGAAAGGGCGCTTTCCATCACGTCGTCACCGAGCGTCAAGGTCGTCATCGGGGTTCCTGCAACGCGCCCCTGACGCTGACCCACCAGGCTTCGAATGAGCTGCAGATCGACCGAGGCACCGTCGGAGACCACCGTCGCAACCTGCGTCAGCCCAGACCGGTCGTGGTCAACGCCGATCATGTTCTGAAGTCCGTTGTCGCTGGCGATGATCGAACGCTGCACACCGGATTCGGTCAAACGAAGGCTGAGAAGGTCGCCGTCGAGCACAACGTACATCTCAACGGCGCCGTTCACCGAGGTGACTTCGACTTCACCGACGACGGGGCCGTCGTCGAGCAACCCATGGCTCCAGCGAACGCCATCGGACGACACGTGCCAGAGCTTCCCGTTGAGGTCAACCACGCCCGCCTGCTCGCGGTCATCAAGCAAGGTCAGGGCGATGCTCGATGCGTTGATCCCGTCGAGGAAGGTTCGAAGGTGCCAGACTTGATTGAGGTACATCGAGTTCGGGAAGGCCTCGCGGGCGGCGACGAGGTCGGCACCGTCCTTGATGAGCAGGCGGGCTCGGTCGTCGGTGGTAACGTCGAGCGCGCACAGCGCACCCGCCTCCGAAACCAAGGTCACACGGCTGGAGGACCACGTGCCGTCGGCCCCGAGGCGACCGTGGTGAACGCTGCCGTTCTCGAGGACCCAGCACGCGTGGAGCACCCCCGTCGGACTAAGGACGGGGTGGGGGCCGTCGCTGAGGTTCCCTTCGATGGCTTCGAGCACCTCGGCGGTCCATCTGTCAAGCACGGCCTCTTCCCGGACGTTTGCGTTCACCAATCCCGCGATGGAAACGGTGTCTCCACCAAATTCGTGGCTGTCGGTCACATCGCCAATGTCAACCGCTGAGGCAACCGTCGTTCGCCCATCGAGCAGGGCCGGCGCCATGGCCCCAAGCCCGGAGAGGAGCATGAGGGCCACGAGCATGCTGGCGTGGAGCCGCGCGTGACGCATCGAGCCCATGCTTGAGGATGGGCAAGGCTGTTCAAAACCATTCGCAGGATTCGCGTTGCTGCACGTTCATGGCGAAGCATCTTCAGCGTGCCTTCCGACGAGGTTCATGGCGCACCGCCTGCTGCTGCTGGCTGCAGGTGGTTTGCCGTCCGACGGTATCGCTGCACGGTTGGCCTCCGCAGCACATGAGGTGATCGCGGTCGACGGAGGCATGCGCCACGCAGCGCACCTCGGCGTCGATGTGAACCTCATCCTCGGTGACCTCGATTCCGTGGCACCGGCCGACGCAGGAGGACGAACAGCCGTTCATCTCCCAGACCAGAACCGAACTGACCTGAGCAAGTCCCTGTCGTGGTGCATGGAACACCGTCACGGGGCGCATGTCGACGTTGTGGGCCTCGATGGCGGGCGCCTCGACCACCGACAAGCCGTGGCTGCGGCGCTGATCGAAAGCGGCTCCGATGCCGTGCTTCACCTCGAGGGTGGGTCCCTCCGCCGTTGCCCTCAAGGTGCTGCCCTCGACGTGCCTGTCGCGAAGGGAACCATCCTCGGACTCCACCCGGTGGGTGTCGTTCGTGGCGTGCACCTCAAGGGGACCACGCATGACCTCGCCAACATGACCCTCCGGACGGGAACGAAGGGCGTCCACAACGTGGCCACCTCCGCGCGAATTCGCCTTCAGGTGGAGGAGGGCGACCTCGTGCTGTCCATCGCCCGATGACCTCAGCGAGGGTGCTCGGGCAAGGCAGCATCCAGCATCGCGCTGTACTCGCCGATGCCGTCCCATGCCTGAGCAACGAGGTCGATACGGGAGGAGTCCCTCGTTTCTTCGAAGGTGCCCCACCGTTCAAGCAGGCCGAGACGGAACGCCATGCGCGCGCTGTGACCAGGAAGCAGCAGCCGCCATGCGTAGGGAATCCGGATTGGTGCAACGTCGTTGATCAACTTCCGGAGTTCGGTCGCGCACGTGGTTGACAGCGAGTGGTACCATTCTGGCGTGCGGGCCAACTCGTCGCTTCGGCGGGCCAGCAGCATGAACAACTCCCGCTCGCGGCGCCGTGATGTGGTCGTGCGGTAGCGGTGCACTTGGTTGCGCCGTGCGTTCGTTCGAAGGTAGATCATGTCGCGCTCGAAGCCAATGGACAGGTAGAGTTCGTAGGCGCGCCACATTCCTTCCCACGGCGAGTAACGGTCTCGGCCGTCGCGCCGTGCCTCAAACGAGAAGGTCACGGATTTGCCGTCCATGAATTCGAAGGTCAGCATGGTGTGGGCGATGCCCTTGAGGGACCCAAAGTGGTCCACGATGTACCAGACGTCCTTGATGGCGTTCAGGTCGAAGGTGACGTCGCGTTCCCAATGCTCATCGCGGTCCTTGGTCGACCGCCACGTGAAATCTCGAACGTGAGAGAACGTGACCGTTCTGGCCTCCTCGTCCACCACGGCACGCGCCTGATGACGGCAGTAATCGCACCAGTCACGCGACAGGGATGCTTTGCGTCGCCACCAGACGCGGAAGAACAACCAGAAGCGAAGGAGCATCACGCCCACGGCAATCCAGACAAAGGTGCGCAGCACCCCGGGCCACCCTTCGGGCAGCACCTCGACCATGGGGATACGCTCGGCGATGGGCCAATAGAGGCTCCGCTCCTTCACGCTCAGCGACGGTGCTCATGCAGGTCGAGCGGGTCCGGCGCCGTCCTCCCAAGGGTGTGCCGCAGGCAGTCCTCAAGTTCTGGATGGGCGAATTCGAACCCCGATTCCAGCAAGCGTGTGGGGACCGCCGCTTGCCCTTCAAGCAACAACGGCCGGGCCATGCGACCAAACAACACGCGCAGGACGAACCCTGGCAAGGGCGCGAAGGCGGGACGGCGCAGCACGCGCCCAAGGGTGCGAGCGAACTGCCGCTGAGGGAGGGGGTTCGGCGAGGTCAGGTTGTACGGG
The DNA here is from genome assembly GCA_023254445.1 of Candidatus Poseidoniaceae archaeon. Lineage (GTDB taxonomy): Archaea > Thermoplasmatota > Poseidoniia > Poseidoniales > Poseidoniaceae > MGIIa-L3. The sequence continues at coordinate 18,419 of JALRLN010000010.1, forward strand.
CCAGATGCCGATTCATGCATCATGAGGTGATGGATGGCGTGGACCTCATCGTCCATCGAGATCCATGAAATCTGCTGCCTGCCGTGGCCGAGGGGCCCCCCCGCTCCAAGTTTCGCCGGCAGGAGTTGCTTGGCGAGCACGCCGCCGGCGGCCGTCATGACGAGCCCTGTGCGCAGATGAACGACGCGAATGCCCGCGTTCGAGGCCGGTTGCGTGGCGGACTCCCACGCTTGGGCAACCTCGTCAAGGAAGCCCTCACCAAGTTCGGCCGATTCGTCCACCGTGCCCTCCGGCCGGTTCCCGTAGATGCCCACCGCCGATCCCGAGAGAAGGACCTCTGGCGGATGCTTCAGCGCTGCGAGGCGTTCGGCGAGCAGCGTCGTGGGCCCCGTCCTGCTGCTGCGAATCAACTCCATGCGAGCCTTTGACCATCGGCGGTCCCCGATGCCTGCTCCGGCAAGGTGAATCACAGCATCGAAGCCCTCGAGGGACCCCTCGAGCACGTCTCCTGTTCGGTCGTCCCAACGGACAACCGGTTGACCTTCGAGGTGCTTTGGCAGGGAGGTGCTCGTGCGCAGCAGGCGAACGACCTCATGGCCTGCGGCATGGAGGAAGGCGCAGACTTGGGTGCCGATCAATCCCGTCGATCCAGAAACGAGCACGCGACGGCGTGGGAGGTCCGCCGTCGCTTCAATTCGCTTCAGGTCCAACCGAACACGCCTCGACCGGAAGGCGAACATCGTGCGCAGGCGAGGGAGAACGGTGAGGGGTGCGGTCCAGCCGGTCAACGGATGGAACGGCAAGCGCCAGGTGACCGAATCGTCGACGCTCGACGTCGCACCCTTCGCCGTGATGCGGTGTTCGTGATCCCACGCGCCGAACGGCCCCCGCTCCATGCGGTCGGAGAAGGCGCTCCCCTGCTCGACGTCGTGATGTCGGGCCACCCAAACCGGGCGGAGGGGACCAAGGTGCATGCGAAAACGCGTGGTCGCGCCGTCCTCAAGGGCACCAAGTTCCAAGGGCGTCAACCGCTCCCATTCAGGCATGATGCGCACAAAGGCCTCTGGAGCATCGTACCAGGACCAGACCCGCTGCTGCGAGGCAGGCATGGCGGCGACATGCGTGAAGGTCGGCACCTCAGACCCTCCTGAGAACCCCGGTGCTTGAGGGGACAGGCTGGGCGAGGTGGCCCAACCAACTTGGCACCTCGCCTGAGGCTCGGGCGAGGTGATTGATCAGCAGCATGGGCGCCATCCTTGGGAGGAGGCCCCGGCGGTAGTCGTGGATGGAGGTGATGATGTCCTGACGGACGCCCGGTGCAACGTCGACACCAAGACGGGCGAGGGCCCGCTCCATGGCGTGAGCAAAGCGACCGCGGTGAACGAGGTTCCCTAGGCTTCGCTGCGCTTCGATCATGTAGGCCAGAGCCACTTCGCTTGCTGGCTTGCCGGCGTCGAAGCCCTCCGCGATGACACGGCCGAGGCGACGCTTTCCGTCTGCGGTCCGGGCCACGAGGAACAACTTGTGCTCGTTGTGGAACGCCATGAGGCGAGCCGCCGTCCACCCCTCGGCACCCGCAAGCCGCCAACGATGATGAAAGTGGACGCGGGAGAGGAAGTGTTCGGCCTGTTCCGCATCGTTCAAGCGGCCCTCTTCGATCATCGGCACCTGAGGATGGAGCGCTTGCGCCACCATTGGGAAGATGCCCGTGCCGTTGCGCATGGGGGAGCCTTCGCGCCGTCCATGCACCTTGACGCGTTCGATGCCGCACGAGGGTGAATCCTTCTTGAGGACGACACCGTCGATGCCGAGACCAACGAGGGACTCAATGGTCTTCTCGGACCACGCCACCATGCGGTCCGTGAGGTCCTCCCCACTCGACGGCTGCACGAGACGGACGCCGTCGTCGCCCCTGCTCAATCGGATGGTGGGACGGGGCACGCCGAGTCCGATGCCAACTTCCGGGCAGATACCAAGCAAGTCCAGGTGTTCCGACCAACGGCGCGAGAGGGGGCGGAATTCGCACGCGTCGCCGTTGTACCGCACCTTGGAGCCGAGCAAGCACGCGGAAACAGCGAGGCGGGGGTTGGTCACGTTCGCAAACAACGTTGAGGAGTATTTGAACAGCCGTCAAACGCCTTGGCGGGGAGGCATCCTGAAGCGTGCCGACCCCGATGGAAGACCAACGCCTGCACCGTAGCGCTGGACGTAGGCTTCTGCCTTGACCTTGCGACGGGTGTTCGGGGACATCATGCAACGGACCTTCCCGTACACCGCACGCTCCGTCCATCCACGGTCGAATTTGCCGCAGACCCAGCCGATGCCACCGTAGGAATTTGGATCCCGGCCGTCCACGGCCCAACGGTCGTTCAGCGAAATCATCCATTCAAAGGCAAGTTCGGGTGTCGGCGCCCATTCCAGGATTTTTTTCCCCCAGAGCATGCGGAGGTAGTTCTGAATCACGCCGTCCCTGAGCAGTTGGCGCTGCGCAGAGTTCCACAGTTCATCGTCCGTTGCGGCGGCTTCGAGTTGTTCGAAGGTGTAGTCCGCCGGACGCGCATCGTTCCGGTGCTCGTCGAGGGTCGTTTTCGCCCACTGAGGGAGCGAGGTGTAGCGGTCGTGGTCATCCGTGCGGTAGCAATGCAGGAAGGAAAGATCGCGCCACGTGATGATCTGGTCGAGGAAGGCTTCTGCGCCTTCGCCAAGGCCCCACCAACCCGCCCGGCGGCCGTCGTGAGGACCGCTGACGCGACCGGGGTCCCACGCGTTGGCGTCGAGCACGTCCCGAACCATTCGCTGTGCAGAAATGTGCCCGAAGTGCAACCAAGGCGAGAGGCCGGTGGCGCCGTCGAGATCGGGGTGATTCCGGTCCTGATGGTACAAGGCAAGCGGACCGTTGAGGAAGGAGCGCCATCGCTCTTCCGCGGCACGGCTCCCGCCCCGCATTCGAGCGACGGGAGTCACCTCGTGGTCGATGTCCAACGCTGAAAGCGCCTGCTTTCCAACCGCACCTCCTTCCGATGTTCGCCAGATGAATTCGAAGGGGGTCGGCAACGTCCCCGTATCTGAGAATGCAGCGTCGATGAGTGCTTGGTCAACATCTGGCAGGCCCAAGGCCCCGATGAGGGGTTCTGGGAGGGGGAGGTCAGCGAGGTGGTCTTCGATGGTCTTGTGGAGGTGGCGCCGGAGGGAATGCGCGGTCGTGAAGTCACGGTCAACATGACGCATGGCGATGAAACCGTTCCCGTCCACGACGTGGACGGCGCAGGGTGCAAGGTCCAACGCGCGGCGCGTGACCTGCTTGGGCATGTAGGTCGGATAGTCGTCGATGACGAGCAGGGTGGCATCGTGGCTCATGCGGGCCAGCAGTCCGCGAGCGTCACCGTGCCGGGTTTCAACGTAGGGGATGTAGGTGATGCCGCTCCCGTCGAACGCCGTGCGTTGGTCGATCATTCCCTGCAGGACAAAGGTGTGCAGCCGGTCGCTCGCCCAACGATGTCCAATCGCCAAGGGTTCGACCACAACCAAGGGCACGTTCAGACGGCTGGCGTGATGAATGGCGTGTTGCAGGGCGAGGTTGTCCTTGCTTCGTCGTGCCGTGGTCATCCAGTACAGCACATGGTGGCCGGCATGGCCGTCCCGGGCGGGGCGAACGTGGAGCCTCCGCTCCGATGTTCCCTCCGCCAAGGCTGCAGCCA
>JALRLN010000110.1 GCA_023254445.1 Candidatus Poseidoniaceae archaeon
GCGATGGCCCATCCTGTCCTTCCCGTGCTGGTGTTCACCACAGCACGGACGTCATCGATGGCGGAGGCGGTTGCGCCCAAGGTGACGGCCACGCTCTTTCGGTTGGGTGAACGAGCGTTGACGAGGTGGCACAAGTTGGCCACCATGCCAATGTGATCGGGCGTTTTCATGCGACCTTCCTCGCTGGGCCCCCACAGCACCGAGGCGCCTTGGGCCCGGATGGCCTCGACAAGGTCCTCCGTGACCGGGTCGTCGGCAAGGTCGTGGTGCATGCTTGGGACCACGAGACGGGGCGTCCCTCGGGCGCGTGCAGCGGACATGGCCATGAGCAACGGACCGTGCTGCAGACCATGGACGTGGGCTGCGAGGGTGGTGCGGGTGGCCGGGGCCACAAGCACGCCATCGACACCCTCCAGTTGGGCCATGTCGCCCTCCCAGTCGGTGACGACGGTCCCGTCCGTGGCCCATCGCACGGCCAGAGGGGTGATCACGTCCTGTGCGGCACGGGTCATGACGGTGAGGACCTCGGCGCCATGACGGCGAAGTTCGCGGGCCACGCGGACCGTGTCGACGGCGGCGATGCCCCCCGTGACGCCAAGCAGGATGCGTCGCCCTTCGAGCGATGCACCGACCGGAACGACGTCGAGGTCGCGCGTCACGGTGTTCGGGACACGGCCCTCGCCATGACTCCTTCGCCGAGGCGAGGCTTCATGGCGCACCCAAACACGGCACCAACGTGGTGGGGCGCGGGGACGACCTTGTGGTCGCTGGGACGGCGCCTCAACGTGCTGCGAACACGGGCACTGCGTTCGACCTTCACCACCGCGGCACCGTGTTCATCCTCGCGGTCGACCTCGTGCTGCTTGTGTACGGCTCCTTGTCGGTGCTCGCCGCCGGAGGCGTTGTTCTGCCAGCAGGCACTGGGCTCCTCGTTGGGGTCCCTGCGGTCGTGCTCTGGGGGGCCTACCGGCGACGACGTCGATGGGCGTATTGGCCCGCCGTGGTCGTGATGGTGTGCGTGCTGCTTGTGTTCCTCTTCCTGGCGCTGCTGCACATGGTGAGCGGAGTGACGGGCTCCGCTCTGGACCTGGTGCTTGCCGGCTTCCTGCTTTGGGCGTCCTTCGGCACGTGGCGGCGGATCCGTCTCCACCTGCTGCCGGTGTACCGCTCGTCGTACATGGACGAGGTCCTCGACCCAGAGGCAGACCTGGAACCCGGTGAGATGCTCGCGGCGTGCCCAACCTGCTTTGCAGTCCTCGCGATCCGGCCCGACGCCTTGTCGTCCGCCGACCGATGCCCACACTGCCACCATCCGTTGGTGAGCGAGGCCCTTGCCGCTCGCCATGAGGAAGAAGCCTGAGGCTCCATGTGTGGGGTTTATGACGGGGCCGTGGGTGGCACGGCCGGAGAGAACAATGTCTCAAGGTCAGGATGGCGCCGAGCAGCGCCTTGTGACCCCGGGGGCGGCCATCGGGCCGGCCACCGGGCGTCGTGTCGGAACGGGAGCCCTCATTCAAGGGGACCAAATCATCGCAACCCGGGTCGGCCTCGTTCGCGAGCGGCACGGCACCGTCTCCGTCGACCCCGTGGCGTCCACCTACATGCCCCGTTCGGGCGACCTTGTCATCGGCACCGTCGTCGAAGCACGCAGCAACCTGTGGTTCCTCGACATCAACGGCCCCTTCCAAGCCTTGCTTCCCATGTCGCTCGCACCGTGGAAGGTCGAGTTTGGGGGCACCCGCGATCATGCGGACATCAACGACAGCCTGCTCATGCGGGTGCAGGAGGTGGACGAAGTTCAGAACGTCGTCGCCACCATGCGCGGCATTGGCCTCCGTCGGTTGGCGGAAGGCGCCGTCCTCCTTGTTGACGTCCAACACAACGACACCCTCCGCGCCGAAGGTGCGGCCCTCCTCAAGCGGCTTCGCGACCTGAGCGACTGCCGCATCGTCCTCGCTGACAACGGCCGAATGTGGGTTGATGGCGAGGATGCGGGCATCGATTGGCTCCGCTCCTTGTTCCGTGATGTCGCCGCCGCAGGCCGCACGGACACGCTCAACAGCATCGTTGAGCACCACGCGGCGAACGCTCCGAACCGAGGTGAAGCATGATGGGTGGATATGGTGATGTGCAGCTTCTGAGGGACGACGGCAAGCGGCTTGATGGCCGAGCCATCGACGAGATGCGTCCGGTTGAGATCAAGGTGGGCGTCCTGCCCGCGGCCCAAGGCTCTGCCTGGGTCAAGCAGGGATTGAACGTCGCCGTCTGCGCGGTGTACGGCCCGATGGAGGCCCACCCCCGCAAGATTCAGCGTCAAGACCGTGCGGTGCTCGACGTGCGCTACAACATGGCGCCCTTCTCCACCGGCGATCGCATCCGCCCCGGCTTCAACCGCCGGGCCCGTGAGATTTCCAAGGTCACCGCTGAGGCCCTCGAATCCGTGGTGCTGCTGGAGCGCTTCCCGCGTTCGAAGATTCGCGTGGAAATCGAGATCCTCGCCGCGGAAGCGGGCACGCGCTGCGCGGGCATCACGGCCGCTTCGATGGCCCTCGCTGACGCAGGCATCCCCATGCGCGACCTCGTCGTTGGCATTGCGTCTGGCAAGATCCAAGACACCGTGGTCCTCGACCTTGACAAGGCCGAAGACAACTATGGCCAAGCCGATCTTCCTGCGGGCATCTGCCCCAACACCGGTGAACTTGTCTTCCTCCAAATGGACGGCGACCTGTCCATCGATGAGTACAACCTGGCCATGGAGTACAACTACAAGGCCGCGGCGGAGATCCACGAGATCATGGTCGCCGCTTTGGCGGCGCGGTACGACGGAGGTGAGGCCTGATGGCAGCCCCCGTCCCCAACCTCCTTCGGCAGGAGATCGAACGCCTCGCCGCAGACGACAAGCGCATCGACGGCCGCGGCCGCTGGGAGCGACGAGCCGTCGACCTCGAAGTCGGCTTGCTCTACAACGCCGAAGGGTCCGCGAAGGTCACCTGGGGCGGCACCGTCGTGTACGCTGGCGTCAAGTTCGAACTTCGGACGCCGTGGCCGGACCGACCCACGCAGGGATCGCTCATGTGCGGTGCGGAACTTCGACCCGTCGCTCACGTGAAGTACGAACCCGGCCCCCCCAGCCCGGAATCCATCGAACTCGGGCGCGTGGTGGACCGCGGCATCCGTGAGTCCGGCTGCATCGACATGGAATCCCTGTGCATCGTTCCTGGCGAGAAAGTCTGGGGCGTCATGATCGACATTCACGTCATGTCCGACGGTGGCAACATCTTCGACGCCTGTGGTTTGGCCGCCATCGCTGCACTGCGCACCGCCATCGTCCCCGCAGAACGCTTTGACGTTGGTGAGGACCACGTCCTTGGTGTGTCCAGCACCCCCATCATGGCGTCCTTCACGCGCGCCGGTGGTCGATTCGTGTACGACCCGTGCGAAGAGGAGGAACTCGGCGGCGACGAGCGGATCCACATCACCCTCGGTGACACAGAGCACCTTCACTCCCTTCAGAAGGGCCTAAAAGGGGCCTTCACTCCGGCCGAGTTCGCTGAGATCCTTGATGTCGCTCGGAAGCACTGTGCAGAACTGAGGGACTTGGTCGCAAGCAAGGAGGGGAACTGATGGCCAAGCGAACCCAAAAGGCGGGACGAACCGGCCGCTTCGGCGCCCGGTACGGTGTGAGCGTTCGACGCAACGCCGGCGCGGCCATGGCCAAGCGCTCCGCGAAGTACACCTGCCCGGTGTGCCAGTACAGGAAGGTCACCCGTGAGGCGGTCGGCATCTGGTCGTGCGGCAAGTGCGGCCACACCTTTGCTGGCGGTGCCTGGGAACCGTTCACCCGCGCCTCCGACGCCAACGCTCGCATCGTCCGTCGAAACGCCGACGGCGCGACCACCGCCGACATGGCGTACATCGCCCAGCAAGCGGCCCTCGAGTACGAGCGCCGCATGAACGCGGGCGAACTCGACGAAGAGGAGTGATCCGGTGCCGGCGTGCCTCGCCGTGCTCCGCTTCCGATGCGCCGACCCACGGGACCGTGCTGCGTTTGCAGCCTGCTTGGCCACCGAGGTTGAGGCCGTGGAGGTTGACGGTGCGCTTGAATGGCGCATCGAAGGCGAACGCGCAAGCGACCTCCGGGCCGTCTTGAACACGTCACTGCGTTCGCTCATTGCGGCCGACGAAGTGTTGCATCGACCACCGCGTTCTTGAGGGGCCTCCCCTCCGCAAGGCCATGAGCGAACTTGAGCGGCTTCAGGTCGTGGTGGGTGAAGTCCAGAGCGCCCGGCAGCAAGTGGCCGCCGTCCGCAACCAGGTGTCCGAACTCGAGGGGACCATCGCTGCCGTTCAGGCACAGCCGGAAGGGTTGGCCCTCCACCGGCATCTCGGTGGCGTGCTGATCGAAGTGGCCGACCGCGCCGCTTTGCTCGAGGACCTTCGAACGAGCCATGCGCAATTGCAGCAGCACCTCGAGCGCCTGAGCGAGCACGAAGCGCGCCTGGTCGAGGCCTACGAGGAGCTCCGAAAGGACATCGAGGGGTCAGCGTGACCGATCGTGTCTCCGACCTTGACGCCCTCCACACGTGGCTGTCCAAGGCTGAGGGACGTGGCGCGGTGGCCGTCGTCTGCGGCGCAAACGGGGACATGGACACCGTCGCCTCTGCCGTGGCGCTTGCCGCATCGATGCCGCGTGCGATGGCCTGCGGACGTCACCTCGGTCGTTTGGCGAAGCGCTTGGTCGAGGAAGAAGGCGCTCCGTTCAGAAAAATGACGAGACCCACGGCATGGCCTGTCGATCTCGGAGGAATCGTGGCGGTCGACGCTGCCGCTCCTGGC
>JALRLN010000111.1 GCA_023254445.1 Candidatus Poseidoniaceae archaeon
CCATTTCATCACCCACCTCATTGGACTCTCCGACCCCGAAGAGTTCGACCGCGTCGTGGCCGTCATTGGCGCCCCCGCCGAGGCGAGCCACGTGGACAAGACCGCGATTTTCGATGCCGCGTCTGGTTCGGTGAACGCCGCGATGATCATCTCCGAGCCGTTCGCTGTGGCCTACGCCCTGGACATGCTTGAACACACCCTCGTCATCGACATCGGAGCAGGCACCACCGACCTGTGCCGCGTGTACGGCACCATCCCCGGCCCAGGCGACCAGATGCACACGGGCTACGCTGGTGACTACGTTGACGGCCAAATCATCGCTGAAGTGCAGTCGAAGTACAACGGTGCCCAGGTCACCAAGGACATGGCGCGCCGCTGGAAGGAACAGCATTCCTTCGTCTCGGCCTCGCCCCCCGACGAGCCCATCATGGTCGACTTCTCCATCGAAGGAAAGGCGATGACCCTCGACATCACGGACTGCATCCAGCGTGCGTGTGAGTCGATTGTCGAACCCATTGTTGACAACGTCAAGAAACTCATCATTGGGTCCAACCCAGAATTCCACGACCAGTTCCGCCGCAACATGGTGCTGGCCGGTGGCGGTTCCGGCATCCGCGGGCTCGGAGCCATGATCGAACGTCGCCTTTCCGACATGGGCGATGTGAACGTTCACGTCGTCGACGACCCCGTCCGCCTTGGCGCCATGGGTGGCCTGCGCTTGGCCATGGAAGTCCCCGAGGACATGTGGAAGAACCTGACCCTCGCCTCGCGGTGAACCTCGTCACGACGGGAGTTCGCGAACCTCGGCCTCACGGTCGAGTTTCATGACCGACTGGATGAGGTCGGCTTTTCGCCCTGCAGGGACCTCAACCACGGCCACCCACGAGCCGTCCGAAAGCCATTCTTCACGGAGGAGGTCGTCCCGAAGCAGTTGCTGGGCGCGGCCAAAGGCGGATCCTCCAACCTTGAACGCAAGGCGAACCCGTTCGAAGGAGAGGGGAATGAGGGGTTTCAGCACGGAAATGGCCTCCTTCACCTGCACCTCGAGGCGCTTGAACGGGTCGACCGAAAACCTGCTCTCCTCAAGGGCGAGTTCAATCCTGGACCTCGGATGAGGGGATTTTGTCCGCGGGTCCACCGCTTCACTGTGGATCCGGTGAACGATTCGTTGCCGCATCGCTTCGACCCGGGCTTTTCGCTGGGCGGTGGTCAGTTGGATGCTCCCTCGTTCAAGGATGATCGTCGTGATGTCGAGCACCTCGCTGGAACCGAAGGCCGCAAGCAGGTCCTCAACGGTTGGTCGCTCCCCCTGACGTGCATCATGAAAGACGTCTTCCACGGCCATCAGATCGTCGATGGCCACATCCTCAGGATGTTCTCGGAAGGCATCGACAAGGTCGGGGTTGAGCAACACCTCGTACCGTTGGCCGCCATGTTCCCAACGCGCAACGACGGCGTCATCGAGCGAGACCATGCGCCTGCACCGCGTCAGTCGTCAAGGGGCTTCAACCGATCGATCTGCTTGTTCACAGCCTCGCGGTCGAGGACGGAATATCCGTCCGCGGTGATGGTCGCCACCTCGACCGCTTCGCGGTTGAGTTGGCCGTCGTTCGCATGACGGAGGGCTTCAAGACCCAGTTTCATGGCGGCGTTGAGCGTCAAGCCTTCCTTCCACTTGTCCTCAAAGTACTCAATGACGGTGTTTCGGCCTGAGCCGATGGCGCCCGCATGGTAACTCTGGTAGGCCCCTGAAGGATCCGTTTCGTAGAGGTGAATGCCTTCATCGTCGACGCCTCCGAGCAGAAGGGCCGTACCGAAGGGGCGGGAGCCTCCGTATTGCGTGAAGGACTGCTTGAAGTCACAAATGCGCTTGACAAGCACGTCGACAGGCACCTTGTCGGCGTAGGTGATGCGGTTGATTTGGGCCTCCACTCGGGCCCTGCCGACCAGTTGGCGCGCGTCCGCCACAAGACCGGAGGTGGCCACACCAACGTGCTCATCGACCTTGAAGACCTTCTCGATGGATTCAGGGATGATCAAACGGGAAACAATCCGCTTGTCGCAGACAAGCACGACACCGTCCCTGAACTTGAGCCCAGCCGTCGTGGTGCCACGCTTGACCGACTCCCGAGCGTATTCCACCTGGAAGAGGCGTCCATCGGGGCTGAAGGTCGTGATGCCGTGGTCGTAGCCTCGTCCGCTTGGTTGCATGTGGTCACCTCGATGGGCGGTCGTCCGCCCTCGTTCTGACCGCGTGTCCACCCCATTTGAACCCTCTTTCCTCGGTGACAGGCTGATACGTCACCGCTGTGCCCTCACGACCATGCGGGTCGCCGTTCTCTCCTCCGGTGGGAAGGACTCCACTGCAGCGTGGTGGTGGGCGGTCTGCCGCGGTTGGGACGTACGGGTCGTGCTGACCCTCATCGTCGAGGGTGACTCCCCCATGTTTCAGGTTCCGAACACGCACGTGGTTGAGCAACAAGCGTCTGTGGCCGGAGTGCCGTGGGACCACCGCCGCATCAGCGGTGAAGAAGGGCCGGACCTGCAGTCCTTGGCGTCGATGCTCAAGGCCTACGACCTCGATGGATTTGTGAGCGGTGCGTTGCGCTCGGATTACCAGAAGAACAGGCTGGAGCGACTCGGCGAGGCCCTCGGCCTCCACAGTTTCACCCCGCTGTGGCATCAATCGCCGATTCAGCATCTCCGTGGGCTGGTGGAACACGGTTTTTCCATCGCGATGTCTGCCGTCGCCTGCGAAGGGCTTGATGCGTCATGGCTTGGACGCGTGCTTGACCACGACAACCTCGATGCCCTGGCTGCGTTGTCCGCCACCTTCCGCTTCAACGTCGATGGAGAAGGCGGTGAGTACGAAACGCTCGTGCTGGATGCACCGTTCTTCTCAAGCGCGCTTGACCTGACGTGGACCGAGCATTGGGATGGACGACGAGGGCACGTCGTTGTGACGTGAATCATCCAGCGATGGCGTCCCTGGCCAAGGCCACGGTCTCGTCCACCAATTCTCCCGTGACGCCGAGGTGGTTGCTCGGTTCGAACATCAGGGCGAGGTCGTCGGCGGAGAAGACCGCGACGATCTCCGGCGTTCGAAGGCAGACGTCCAAGAGGTGCTCCCCTGTGTCCACCGCAGTGAAGGATGCGGTGCGAAGGATTTCGTGGGCTTCGTCCCGTCCAACCCCGTGCGCCGTGAGTTCAATCATGACCTTCTCTGCCATCACGAGGCCTTTCTGCGCCTCGATGTTTGCGCGGCAGCGGTCCGCGTCCACCCACATGTCCCGAAGCACACGAGCGGTCTTCGCCAACACGTCCTCGCACAGGGCGGAGGCGTGGGACAGCGTGAAGCGCTCAGCGCTTGAGTTGGCAAGATCGCGTTCGTGCCAAAGGATGGCGTTTTCGTGCGTTGGCACGATGAAGGAACGGACGATTCGGGCCAAGCCACATGCATTTTCGCTGGTGATGGGGTTCTTCTTGTGGGCCATCGTCGATGAACCGACTTGCTTCTTGACGTCAAAGCCTTCCCCGGCTTCGGCAATTTCAGAGCGTTGCAGGTTCCGAATTTCTTGCAGGACCTTTTCGCAGGTTGTGGCGACCGAGCCCAGCCAATGCATGTATTCGATGTAGCGGTCTCGACCGACCACCTGCGTCGTGACCAGCGGGACGCCCAGCCCGAGGTGTTCCAGGATGAGGCGCTGCAGTTGCCTTGCGTCCTCGCCTTGTGCCGCTCCCGTGCCCACCGCGCCGAGGAACTTGCCGACGGCGACCCTCGGGGCAGCCTCGTCCAACCGGACGAGGTGACGGCGCAACTCATCGAGCCAAACGGCCGCCTTCAGTCCGAAGGTGATGGGGACAGCGGCTTGTCCGTGGGTGCGACCCAGCATGACGGTGTCCCGTTCCCGCTCGGCGACGTCGGCACAGACGCCAATCAGGTGGACCAACGCCTCGCGGAGCAGCACCATGCTGTCACGCAATTGGAGGCCCACGGCGGTGTCGACGATGTCGTTGGAGGTCGCACCGAGGTGCACGCACCACCCGGCCTCGCCTGCCGCTTCCGCCATGGCTTTGGTGAGGGCCATGATGTCATGGCGTGTCTCTGCTTCAATCTCGGACACCCGTTGTTTGGTCACGACCTCCGGTGTAGCAATGGCCTCGATGGCTGCATAATCCTCGGCAGAAACGCGCCCAAGACGATGGTGGGCCCAGACGAGGGCTCGTTCCACCTCCAGTTGCCGCTCATGCCGTCCGTCTTCGGACCAGATGTGTTTGAAGGTCTGGCAGCCGTACCGGTAATCCAACGGACAGAAGGCCATGCCGCTCTGGCTCTGACCCCGCTCCATCAACCTTCGCCGCGGGTCCCGGACGTCCCAAGGTCGTGATGCCGTGCCTCAGACATCGCCATTCGGACCATGCCGAGGGCAATGAAGGTGGCGAGGAGGAAACTTCCTCCGACATAAAACGAGGCACTGCTCCATAGGATGGCCAAGCCAAGCACGGAGACGTACGCAAGGAGTTGACAGATGCTCGACAGGCGGTGCAGCGTGTGTTGTTGTTGTGCTCCGAGGTGAGGGCCGAACGCAATGTGGTAGGTGTGGATCATGAACCACACGGCCTGAAACGGGAGCGTGAAGGCAATGATCGTAAGCGCGAGTTCACGTCCAGGTGTAGGATTCAGTTCCTGCTGCAAGCCATGGAACAACATCACGGCAGAACTCGAACCAAGCAACGCCGCCATGATGGTCCATCGTCGGTCGATGGCGCTGGCAATCGTAATCTGTTGGGAGGTCGGGTGCGGGCCGCCCTTCCCTTGAGCCATGCAAGTCCTT
>JALRLN010000112.1 GCA_023254445.1 Candidatus Poseidoniaceae archaeon
AAACCGATGGTGCCCCTGCTCGGTCGTGCGGTCATTGACCATGTGAAGGACGCCATGCTCGATGCCGGTGCCGACACACTCGTGGTGACGACTGGATACAGGGGGGACGACCTCGCAGCACACGTGGAGACCTGGACGAGTGCAGGCATCTCGGCTCGTGTGAACCATGAGTCCACGCCCATGGGGACGGTCGGCAGCGTACGGCTGTTGATCGACGAACTGACCGAGACCTTCCTCGTCGGTTCAGGTGACGGGGTGAGCACGCTCAACCTCGGTCACCTGCTTGATCATCATCGGGCAACTGGTGCCCTTGTGACCATCGGCCTCGTGGACGTGGACGACCCTTCGGGATTCGGTATTGTAGGGCTGTCCGAAGGTGAGCAGGGGGACGTTGAGCGCGGGCGAACAAGCGGATTTGTACGTCGATTCCTCGAGAAGCCGACGCCTGAACAAGCCTTCAGCCGCTTGGTCAACGCCGGTGTCTACGCCGTTGAACCTGCAGCCCTCCGCTATGTGCCTGAAGGACAGCCATTCGACTTCAGCAGGGACCTGTTCCCGTTGCTCCTTGCAGAGGGGAAAGCGATTGGAGGCATCAAACTCGAAGGGCGTTGGTTCGACATTGGCGCTCCTCACCACCTTCTGGACGCGCAAGCCTCACTCCTCGGTGATGCGTCGGCCAACCACCTTCACGCCGGTGTGGTGATCAACGATGGAGCAAAGGTGTCGGGTTCGTTGCTCATGGAGAACGTGCACGTTGAAGCCGATGCAGAACTTCACCGCAGCATCCTCGGTGTTGGGGCTCGTGTCGGGCATGGCGCGGTGCTCGAACGGTGTGTCATCGGCGATGGAGAAACCGTGGCGCCCGGTGAGCGATTGGTGGACGTTCGCCGCCCCTCGCCCTGATCAGGGACTTGCCGGAATCGCTGCCGAAGGTTCCGGTATGGGGGCGGCCTCAAATACCGTCGCGTGCGGGGAAAGGCTGAGCGAGATGAGCGAAGACGTGCCCGAGCGGACCTACGACCGCAGTTGGGAAGACATCGAGGGCATGCTCGACCGCGCCCTTCGGAAGCAAAACCAGTGGAAAGAGTGGTTTGAAGCGTGCCGGGACGCAGGCGACCGAGACGGCATGAAAGAAGCAGCCCGCAACCACAAGGCGTTGGAAGGGGTCATCAAAACGCTCCGCTGGACGCTGGGCGAGGTTGGCGTCGACTCGCCGCTCTCTTGAACGGCATCGTCATGGTCTTCCGGCCTCTGCCTCCCAGCATGGGCGACGACCGCATGACCGTCCGTGTTCACGTCAGCGCGGTGGAAGACGCTTCACTTGTCCACCAAGCCCTCCGTTCGTGGTTGGGAGATGTCGACATCTCGAGGGATGCATCCCCCTCGCACCACGGTCCGACGATGATCACCCTGAGCGCAGACCTCCAACGCAACGCAGAACTTCGCCGAGGCATCGCAGGTTTGGGCGAGGAGGTATGTGGGCACCTCCGTGATGAGCACGCGTCACGGATGGACGATGATGGTGGGCTGCATTTTCGTCTCGACCTTGATGCGCTGCTCAGCGGAGCCATGGTGCTTGCTCCACCCGGGTCCTCCCGGTCGGTGAAGGTGCGCTACAAGGTCGCCGTGTACCCGGGCCAGACGGCCCAAGGTCGCATCCTTGAGGTCTTGACGAACGAGGCGCTGTAACCCCACTGCGGTGAATGGCGAGACTTCATATCCTCGACGCCGCTCCTTCGCCGCATGCCCCACGTCGTGACCTCACCGTGTGTGAACCACAAGTACCAGGAATGCGTTGCTGTTTGCCCCGTGGAAGCGTTCCGCGAGCTCGACACCTACCTTGTCATCGACCCCGATGAGTGCATTGATTGCGGCGCCTGCATCCCTGAGTGCCCTGTGGAAGCGATCTTCCCCGACACCGAAGTTCCAGCCGGCGAAGAAGCGTGGATTGACCGCAACGCCGACGAGGCTGCGGACGCTCCCATCGCCGAGGGGGATTCCCCCGTCCTCGGGGACTGAGTGGGCACCTCCCGGAGGCTTCCGCCATGAGCGGCATCGACCTTGAGACGCTTCGCCGAGGCACGGACCTCGTCAAGAGGGGCTTCGCACGCATGCAGCAAGGCGGCGTCATCATGGACGTCGTTGACGCGGAGCAAGCGGCCGTCGCGGAAGACGCAGGAGCCGTCGCCGTCATGGCGCTTGAGCGCGTTCCCGCAGACATCCGAAAGGCAGGAGGGGTCGCTCGAATGAGCCATCCGGACATGATCCAGGGCATCCTCGATTGCACCTCCATCCCGGTGATGGCCAAGGCAAGGATTGGGCATGAGGCTGAGGCAAGGATCCTCGAGGCCATGGGCGTCGACATGATTGATGAAAGTGAAGTCCTGACGCCCGCTGACCCCTTCTTCCACATCGACAAGGCCGCGTTCGACATTCCCTTTGTCTGCGGTGCGACAAACCTCGGAGAGGCCGTCCGACGTGTCCACGAAGGCGCTGCGATGATCCGAACCAAGGGCGAGGCCGGCACTGGCAACGTCGTTGCCGCTGTCACGCACGCCCGTTTGATCGAACAGGAGATTCAGCAGGTGACGGGCTTGGATTCCGACGGCATGGATGCCGCCACAGAGGCCATTGTGGACCGCTACCGCGTGCTTTCGACCTCTTCGACGCTGCCCGGTACACACGAGGTCACCCCCTTCGGACCAATCGACGAGAACATGCATACGGCGGTTCGAGGGGTCCTCGAAGACGTAAAGCGCATGGGCCGGCTGCCCGTCGTCACGTTCTCGGCCGGCGGAATCGCAACACCGGCCGATGCTGCGCTGATGATGCGCTCTGGCATGGACGGTGTGTTCGTCGGTTCTGGAATCTTCAAGTCCGAACACCCGCCCACGATGGCGGACGCCATCGTTCTTGCGACCGCCCACTTCAACGACCCTGAACGCTTGGTCGAAGCCATGTCCATGACGGACGGGGCCCCCATGAAGGGGGACGAACTCGAAACGCTCGAGGTCCGTCTGGACCAGCGTGGCTGGTAAGGTTGCCCGTTGCGGCTGCTTCAAATACCGAAGGTCGGTCGCCAACCTGCAACTGAGGTAGCCCTCGGAGGAACAACAGGTGGTCACATGGCGAGGAAGATGAGTGCGAAAGCGCGCGCAGCGGCGCGCAAGCAGCGTGACAAGTGGAAGTCGAAGCGATGGTACACCATCCGCGCCCCCCGCGACCCCTGGAAGTTCCAAAAGATCGGCGAAACCATCGGTGAAACCGACGAACACATCCACGGCCGTGTCTATGAATTGACGCAGCAAGAATTCAACGGCGACTTCACGAAGATGCACGTCATCCTTCGCTTCCGCGTCACCGAATGCGTCGGGCAAGACGCCCTGACGACCTTCATCGGGCACCACCACCAGACGGACCACGTCCGTCGGCAGGTGCGCCGCTACCGTGGAAAGATCGACGACGTGGTCGATGTCGTCACGACAGACGGCTACTTGCTCCGCATCAAGCCGTTGATCATCACCCAAAAGCGCATCCAGACCTCGGTCAAGAGCGACATTCGGACCAAGGCCCGTGACGTCATCATGACCTCGGCCGCGAAGATGACCTATCCTCAACTGCAGAGCGCGATGCTCGGCGGTGACTTGGAGAAGGCCATTGAGGACGCTGTGAAGTCGATTTACCCTGTCCGCACCTGCGTCATCCGCAAGAGCCAGCTCCTGCAGGACGGTGTGGTGCACGACAAGGGCCCCACCCTTGACGAAATCCACGCTGAGGAAGCGCGCTCTGCGGCTGAATTGAAGGCCAAGAAAGCAGCGCTGCTCGCGCAAGCGATGGAAGAGGAGGGCGGCGACGACGCTGATGTCGTCGAGCCTGAAGACGAGCCCGATGAAGAGGAGCCGGTCGAGGACGCGGCACCTGAGGTCGCTGAGGAAGAGGCGGCCGAAGAAGAGGCTCCCGCTGAAGAGGAATCGCCCGCCGAAGACGTGTCTGAGCCGGAAGGGGATGCCTCGGATTACGCGTCGATGACCGTGGCGGAACTCAAGGAGGCCCTCAAAGCGAAGGGACTCCCCGTGTCGGGCAAGAAAGACGAGCTCATCGAGCGCCTCCAAGGCGCCTGATCGGCACGGCAACACGTCCCAACGCCGATGGGTCCAAGCACGCCCTGCCCTGAGGTCTCCCCATGCGTCGCATCGGGGTGATGGGCGGCACGGGCTTGCTCAGGCTTGACGCGGTGCCCGGTTCAACCGAGGCGGGTTGGTCCACGGTCCGTACGGACAACGTCAGGGTGGACACGCCATATGGGGAGGTTGGCCTACGCTGCATCACCCTACAGCGCGCGAGCGAGCAGGCCGAGCTGGTGTTCCTTCAGCGCCACCACGGAGAGGGCGACACCACCGTTCCACCTCATCGCATCAACCACCGCGCCAACCTTCGTGCCTTGGTTGATGCAGGTGTTGAGGTCGTGCTTGCGGTCTGCTCCGTGGGCACGTTGACCGAGCGATTGCCCCCTGGCCGGGTGGGCGTGGCCGCAGACGCGATCGACCTCACCGGTGTCAGCACAACCTTCCACGACGAGGATGCCGTGTTCACTTCGATGGCGCTGGCCTTTGACGAAGGCCTCACCCATCGTGCGGTTGACGTGCTTCGCTCAGCGCAAGACCTCGAGGAAAAGGACGACATTCACGTGACCTATTGGTTGACGCAAGGGCCCCAGTTTGAAACCCCAGCTGAAATTGACGCCATCGAGCGCCTTGGCGGCGAGGTTGTGGGCATGACGATGCCGCGCGAAGCCAAATTGG
>JALRLN010000113.1 GCA_023254445.1 Candidatus Poseidoniaceae archaeon
ACCACATCGTCCACCATCGTCACCGTCGCCGTTCGAGCGGTGCGGGACAGCGGGTTGAGGTCGACCACCAGCACCTGCTTGCCCATCGCGACGAGGGCTTCGCACCTGTCGCCGTCCTCCAAGGGGACAAACACGACGTCGGCGGCGGCAATGCCGCGTGCTTCGCAGCGCGAACGGGGGCCTTCGAGGCCGAGGATGCGCCCGTCGTCACGGGCACCGAGCACCTCGACCTCGAGCCCGTCCTCGGCCTTCCATGCCTCGAGCCGGCCAAGCAACGCCGCCATCCTCGCCTCGGTTCTGTAGAAGATGTTGACCTCGACGGGGCAGCGAAGGGCGGCGGCCACGTGCAAGAGGTCACGACCTGCAAGCGCAACGGTGTTGCCGTTCACAGAAATCACGGGGTGGGAGGCATCCCGCATTCGGGCCCATGCCTCCATCGTGGCGAGGGCGGCCGAAGCCGACGTGGCTTCCCCAAGGAGGTAGTCGTAGGCCTCACCGCGGCCATGGGCGATCATCGCGCTGCCGGCCAACAGCCCTTCCGCCGCCGCCGTTTCGATGAGGTGGCGACGCAGCAGCGAGGCGTACCGCGGATGGGTGGGGTCGGCGGCGATGTCCACGCTGCCCCCTCCTCAGGCCCCGTCCATGAGCATGCTGAGGTCCAAGGGCGCCACACCCCGGTTGACGGCGCTCGTGCTGAGCACGTCCATGCCCGATTCTTTCCAATCCTTGAGGTCCTCCAAACGGATGCCTCCGCTGGCTTCCAACACGACCTGCTCCCGTTGCCCCATGCCCTTGAGTTGATTCGCCACCTCACGGCAGGTTTCCGGGGAGAGGTTGTCGAGCATGATGACGAAGGGCACGGTTCCCTTCAGGTCCTCGCGCAGGGACCACGCCAAGGCGGCCGTCACCGCCTGCCGCTCGGACCTGACCTCGATCTCGACGAAGGCGTGGTTTGGCTCGACGTTGAGGTTCCCGAGCGCGTTGTGCACCTGCTCAAGTTCGTCCTGACCATGCCCCGCGAGGTCGTTTTCCTTCAGCATCAGCGCGTCCGCCCGGTCAAGGCGATGGGTCAGCCCACCGCCGAGGTGCACGGCCCACTTGTCGAGCAACCCGTAGGTGGTCTTCCTGGTGCAGGCGATTTGTCCCGGCGCGAGGTGCGCCCACTTGCTGGTGGCCGTCGCGATGCCGCTCAGGTGGCCGAGGATGTTCAGTACGGTGCGTTCGATGCGAAGCATGGACGCCGTCGAGCCTCGGAGGGTCCCAACGACCCCACCCGCCGACACTTTGCGGCCATCGCGGGCTGACCAATCGACGTGCACGTCCATCGCCCAGATCTGAAGCAGGTGGTCGACGGCCGCGGTTCCGGCCACAAGGCCGTCCGCTCGTGCGACGATCGTCGCGCTGGACGTCGGACCGCCCTCCATCACAGGGGCGTCGATGCCGTCGTCGGCCAGCATCGCTGTGACCCACCGGTCGATGCTGCCAAGCAACCGATTGGAGGGCCCGTCCGCCGACGTCCAGAGCAGGTCGCCCCGGTCGTGAGGAAGTCGAGCCCCTTTGCCCATGGGTCGGTGAAGGCTGGAGGGCCTCATCAAGCCACCCCATGGATGCGGAAGGCCCATGCCTGTCATGCCGACCATCGACCCATGCGGCGCGTCGTCGTGGTTGGTGCAGGCCTCTGCGGCCTCGCCGCCGCGCTTGAGGTCGCAGCCGCCGGTTTGGCGGTGGTGGTCGTGGAGGCGCGCGACCGCGTCGGCGGACGAGCCACCACCACCGCCGGACGCTACGCCGATCTTGGGTTCGGCCCCCACATCCTGCTCCGAGGGGGCGCGACACACCGATTGGCTTCGCGGGTGGCCCGGGTCAAGTTGGTGACCACGCCGCTGCAACCGCACCGCATCGACGTGGTGGGCCATGGCCCGATGCGGTCCCTGCGCAGCGTTCGCGCAACGTCCACCACGCGGCGGGCCCTGCGTCGAGGCGAAGCCGGAGGCCCCGCCGCGGCGGCTGCACGGCTGCTCGCAGGGTGGGGATGTCCACCCGCATCAACTGGGCTCGATGGGAGGGCGGAAGCGCTCCTGATGGGGCGCGGGTTGTTGCTTCGCGAGGGATGGGCTGGCTTGGTGGGGCGGTTGGTCGCCACGCTTGACGAAGTCGGGGTGCCCATCGAAACCGGAGCGCGGGTGGTCGAAGCGACCGCCAGAGGTGTGGTGCTGCAGGACGGTCGAACGGTCGAGGCCGACGCTGTGCTCATCGCGAGCGGTCCCGGTGGGCGTCCCGCCGCCCGCGAGAACGAACTAGGCCACCGTGTGAGCACCATCGACGCCCTCGTGCAGGCCGTGCCGCTACGGGACCAACACGGCCTCGTGGACGTTGACGAAGGATGCGCGGTGCTGCGCATGCCGCACGCGGACTCGGACATGACGATGCTCAGCGCCATCGCCCTGCCGCGACCGGACGAGGAAGACGCCATGCGGCTCGCTCGGCTCGAAGCATGGCTCGATCGGCACCTCGCGGGATGGTCCACCCACGTCGCCGAAGACCGGCGGCAGGGCGGCATCACCGTGGCCCTGACCAGCGGCGACGCGGTGGTCGACGTGGACGGCGTCCTCCACGCGCGGCCGGTGAGCGGCCTTTCCGACGCGGCCATCGACGCGGGACGTGCTGCAGGCAAGCGGCTCGTGGCGCGCGGGGAACGATGAAACCCGGCCGAGGCCCCGTGCCTCCCATGCGCCTCGTCTCATGGAACGTCAACGGCCTGCGTGCTGCCATCCGCAAGGGCTTCGACGGGTGGGTCGAAACGTTGGGAGCGGACGTGTTGATGCTTCAGGAAACGCGGGTGCTCGAGGAGCAGTTGCCTGCAGGGTGGTCGTGGCCCGAAGGCCACGCCGTGCACCTGCATCCCGCCGAGAAGAAGGGATACTCCGGGGTGGCCACGCTTTCTACGGGCCCGCTTGAGGTGCTCCCCGGTTTCGCGTGGGGCGAGGACGCCGACGACGTCGAAGGGCGCGTCCTCGTGACCCGCCATGGCGACCTGGTCTGCGTCAACACCTACCTTCCGAACGGCGGGGGTGGGCCGGAACGTCAGGCCTACAAGGAGCGCTGGATGGACGCATGGCGCGCGTGGTTGGCGCCTTGGCTCGACGCCGACCACCCGGTTGTCGTGGTGGGCGACCTCAACATCGCGCACACCGAAGACGACATCTGGAACCCGAAAGGGAACGCGAAGACCAGCGGTTTCCTGCCTCAGGAACGGGCGTGGTTCAGCGACCTGCTCGGGGACGGTTGGGTGGACAGTTTCCGCCACGTGAAGGGCGAAGGCGCGAAGGTCTACTCTTGGTGGTCCAACCGTGGCAATGCGCGCGCCGACGACAAAGGGTGGCGCATCGATTACCTCCTCTGCAACCCGGCCGCTGCGGCACGGATCACCGGCGTCGACATCGTACGGCAGGCCGGGCTCGAGGTCAGCGACCACGCGCCCTGCATCGTTGACCTCGCCGACTGAGCCTCACCAGAAGGGAGCGGGTGGCTCGCCGTCTTCGCCAAGGTCCACCTTTGGCATGAAGTCGTCCCCTGACGTCGGCGCTGCATCGGGTTCGACCTGCGAAGGAGCGGGGTCCGGAGGGAGGGGGGCGGTTTCGGGCACCCTCGCAACGGGGACGGCGGGGGCCTCCCAAGGAGCAGCCTCGGGGGGGGCGAGGACGGGAGCCTCCGGAAGCGGCGCGGACAGGTCGATGGGTGCCGGTGCTCCGTTGGATTGGTCAGGCACATCGGCATGGTCCGGGTCGTGTCCAAACAGCCGACGCAGGCTTTGGACGAAAAGCAGCATGTGGTGAGGTGGAAGGGCGATGTCGAGGTGGTCCCACAATGGGCCCTCGTCGATCGTTTGCCCTTGCCACTGCAGCACGACGGGATACCCTTCGCCGGCCCACGCCACGTCGTCCACGGGCTCCTCGTGCAGGAGGCTGGTGCTGCCGCTGGGCATGATGCGCGCGAGGCGAGCGACACGGTTCGAGGGGTCAAATTCGAAACGGTTCACGCCACGGGAGGAGGCGAGACCAAGCGCAGCCACCCCACCAAAGACGGCAAGCCCAACCTTGACCGGGAACGGGACACCGGCTTGTTCAGTGGTGCTTTCGTCCTCAAAGCGGCGCTCTTGGTCCGCGGACAGGGCATGGGAGGCATCGAAGCCGTAGTCGTCGGTGCACTGCCACGAAGCAGCGCCTTGTTCGCACCAACCCCACCAGATAGAGTCGTCCCACGATTCGCTCGCCGAATCCTTGCAGTACCACGCCGGGTCCGGGTCGTCGGGATCTTGATTCGGTTGCCCTTCCCATTCGCAGTATCCTTCGCTGCTCCAATCCACCCAACCAATACCTGTGACCCCGAAGAACGCAACCGACGCCAACCCTGCAAGAACGCCGAGAATGATACCGCCGAAGAGTCCCGCGACCATGGACGGGCGACGGGAGATCTGTGCAACGAGGACGGTTCCGTTCCGGTCCCACGACCACGTGGTCCCTCCAACCGCTTGGTCGTTCACGTAGGTGGCGTGCATCTCGCCGCCGTGCTGGTTGAGGACCTCCGACGGAAAGGGCTCCATGGGTGCAAGTTGACCTGCGTTCACAAAACGCTTGTGCCGAAGGGTCGTGCAGGCCCGTCAGTCAACAAGGCCGTGCCCGACGACGAGCAGCACGAGGGCCGCCACGGACATCGCCCGCTGCATATGGAGCAGGCGCGCGCCTTTGCGGACCTCCTTGGGCG
>JALRLN010000114.1:0-344 GCA_023254445.1 Candidatus Poseidoniaceae archaeon
ATGGTGGCAGGCGATGCCTCGCCCGTGACGCCTTCGGCGACGTGGCGCCAGTTCAACGTCACCTACCTTCACAACGCGGGGGCGGCTTCCCTCCGGCTGGACGTGCTGAGCGCCACCCAGCAGGACGCGTGGCACCTTCCGCTCGACGGCAGCCCACCGGCACACCTGTCGAACGACGCGGCCATCGTGGCCCTTCACCCTGAGCATCCGGTCCGGTCTGTTTCCGGCCTTGGCCTCGGTGGGCTTGACGCCTCGACGGAGGTGCAGGTGACCTTCCGCCTGACTTCGGCATGGGAGGACGCCGAGGAAGTGGTCGTGGAACTCCGGCTTGTCGATGACGAGGG
>JALRLN010000114.1:354-4665 GCA_023254445.1 Candidatus Poseidoniaceae archaeon
CCACCTCCATGCCCGCCGTGCATCGTTGGTCCGATGGAAGCACGGGCCTTGACGACGACCTTGTCCTCGATCAGGTGGTCTTCAGCGACCATCGAGGCCCCATTCCCGAGGACGTCACCTTCCTGATTGCCGGTACCGCTGTGAACGTGAGCGTCAACATCGGGTGGGAATCGCTCTCGGACGGCGCCGAACCCTTCCACCCCGGCGATGCGGAGGTGCTGGTGCTCGTCGGCGGCACGGTCGTGCACCGGGAAGACGCGCCTGCAAGCGACCAGTATACCGTCGCGACGACCGCCCCTTTCACCTTTGGAAACGTCACGTGGGAGGTCCGTCTGGTCTCGACGTCTGGCTTGGGCCTTGGGCCGGTATGGAGCATCAACCGCACCTTCAAGGTGGACCCGATGGCTCCGAGCGTGCTTGGCGTGGACGCTGAACGGTACGACCACCGGGAGCAGGCGGTCGACCAGCGCTTTGAGATTGAAGTGATGGACCACGTGCTGCTTCCCGATGGGCTGGAAGCCATGGTGTGGCTCGAATGGCGCGACGACGACAACGGCGACCGCTGGCCGGACCCCACCGAGCACCGCCCCGTTGACCTGCTCCCGCCGGCCGACCTGACGACGCCAACCGGCATCTACACCCTGCTCATCGACGATTCCTCCGGCCTCGAAGGCGAACGCGTCGGCTTCTACGTGCAGGGGACGGACGCAGCAGGCCACGCCTTGCAGGACGGCGGAGGTCCGGAGCGCACGGAGCACCTTGTGATCTACCAGCTCGGTCCGGAGCGCGCTCCGGAACTGCCGAGCGGGGGCTTCAGCCTCTTGGGCGGCCCACGCTCGGTGCTTCACCCCGGAACGGCGTATACGGCCTTCATCGAGATGGAGGAAGGCAACGGCCTGAGCGACCTCGCGCAGGTTGAGGTGCAGTTGGCCTCGGACCAAGCGAGCGCACCGCTGACGGTCACGTGGTCACCCGAGGACGGCACCTGCACCTCCTCGACCGCGCTCGTGACGGTGCACGCGTGTGCGATGGAAGACCGCATGGGCGCTGCGAGCCCCTTTGCGGACGAATTCACCCTCTCGCTGACCTTTGAACTCGCATGGACCACGCCCGACCTCGGCACGCTCACGCGCACCCCCGGGGTGGTGCTCGTCGACCGTGCCGGCAACCGTGCCACCCTCACGTACGACGAAGCGGCGTGGCGTTTCTCAGCCGCCCTTGAACTTCCTTCGGAGGACGTGGAACTGCACTTGTCGCAAGGCACCCTGCTCGACGACGGTGCACGCATCACTCCTGGCAGCCGGTTCGAGGTGTCGGGTGGGTTGCGTTTCATGGCGACGCACGATGTTCCAACCTTCGAGTGCGACGTGGACCTTCGCCTCGCGGGTCGAACGACCACAGCGACGGCGAAGGACGGTGTCTGGTCCACGGAAATGACCGCCCCGGCCCTCGGAGGGACGCTTCCCCTCACGTGGGAGGTCGGCTGCCTGCCGGATGGCGGTGTGGACGGAACCGACGCCTCAAGTGCCGTGCGCTGGCTCGTTGTGGACGGAACAGGCCCTACCGTTGTGGATGTGGCGTCGCCGCTGCCCGGTCGGGCACTGGACCTCGAGGCCTACGACATCGAACTGGTGGTCGAGGAAGAAGGCGGTTTGGACTACACCACGCTTGGGTTGACGTGGTGGCTGGTGGACGACAGCACCGGTGAGGCCCTCCGAACAGGGCGGGTGCCCATGCGCCTGCAATCGGACGACGAAACCGGCCTGCGGCTGCAGGTGGTGGGCACGTTGGACCTCTCCGGCCTTGACGGAACGATGATCCGTGAGCGCCTCACCCTCGCGGTGGCGCTTGACGGCCGTGACCTGGCAGGGAACGCAGCGGAGCATCCCGTGGCCGCTGGTGGCATCGCGGGTGCCGACGCCACGTGGTCGATGGTCTGGCTGCATCCAGAATTCTCCATTGATGCCACCGCAGTGACCTACCAGCACCTCGCCCTTCGCGTTGGCGACTCCACCGTCGTCGAGGCGGCGGTGCGCAACTCTGGGACGCTCAACGGGGCAGTCAACGTCCGCTTTGACGTGGTGCGGCTCGACGGCACCAGGGACCTGCTCCGTGAGCAGACGCTGACCGTCGCTCAGGGGGCGATCGAGACGGTGGCCATCGATTGGCAGCCCGACGGCACGGGCCCACAGTGGGTCGAAGTGGTGCTGCCGGAAGGCCAGCAGGCCAGCGGTCCGGTGGTTGAAGTCCGCCCTGCTGAGGATACGACGCTTGGCGAGCGTGTCTTTGGTTCCGTCAACCCGGTGCTCGGGAGCGCTGTGGGCGTGCTCGTCCTGCTTGTGGCAGGCCTCTTCCTTGCGGTGCTCACGCGGCGAACGACGGAACAAGGTGCGAAGGAGTCCATCGACTGGAACGCCTATGACGCCTACGAAGACGAGGACGAGGACAATGAGGAGGACGACGACGGTGCGAACCCTGCCCCCTCGGCCCCGACACGCGCTCCGGAGGGGTCGGCCTCTGCGACAGCAGCCACCGCTGAGCCGTCGAGCCTCGGCCACCCGGAGTCCACGGGATGGATGCAAGGGGCGGATGGCGTCTGGTGGTACCGGGATCCGGCCGACGGCTCGTGGTGCCAGGAGGTCCGCGGGCACCTGCCGTCCATTCGCGCCCACCTGGACCCGGCCGCCGTCGTGGTGTCCCTGGTCAAGGGGCTGGAACGCGGTACCGACGCCCGGATGAGCGAACTGTGCGCCGAGGAACTCGGCCTGCCGGATGAGCGGTTCGCCGTGGTGTCGGGGCCGAACCTGGCGCTGGAGATCGCGCGCCAGGAGCCGACGGCGACCGTGGTGGCCTCCGCGGACCCGGCCACGGCCGATTGGATCGCGGTGCGGACCTCGGGCCCGTACTTCCGGCCGTACACCAATACGGACGTGACCGGCGTCGAGATCTGCGGCGTGGTCAAGAACGTGATCGCGCTGGCCGTGGGGATCTGCGACGGGCTGGGCTACGGGGACAACTCCAAGGCCTCCGTCATCACCCGAGGGCTGGCCGAGACCGCACGCCTGGCCGAGAGCCTCGGGGGACAGGCCGAGACGCTCGCCGGGCTCGCCGGGCTGGGCGACCTCGTGGCCACGTGTGCCTCGCCCCTGTCCCGCAACAGGACGGCTGGCCGGCACCTCGGCCAGGGCCTCAGCGTGGACGAGGCGACCGCGCGGCTCAAGCAGACCGCCGAGGGCATGAAGTCGGTCTCAGCAGTGGTCGACCTCGCTCGGCGGCACGGCGTGGAGATGCCGATCAGCGAGGCCATGAATGCCGTGATCGCGGGCGCCCTCGATGTAGACACCCTGGCCGGGCTGCTGCTGGCCCGCGACCTCAAACCGGAAGGACGATCGTGACCACGGAACCAGACCGCAACGCACGGCTCGGGTCTGGCGCCGACGGCCGGCTCCGCGTGCTCGTGCTCTTCGGAGGCCGCTCCAGCGAGCACCCGATCAGCTGCATCACCGCCTCCGGCGTGCTGAACGCCATGGACCCGGACCGGTACGAGGCGGTGCCCGTCGGGATCACGGCGTCCGGCCGGTGGCACGGTTTCGCGGCAGACCCGGTGCACTGGGACCTGCCCGGCGGGGCTCTGCCGCAGGTCCCGGAGCCGGCCGATCCGCTCGCGTTGCGCTGTACCGAGGGGGGCGGCCATGAGCTCGTCTCCGTGGCCCGCGGGGAATCACACGGGGCCATCGATGTGGTGTTCCCGCTGCTGCACGGGCCGTTCGGAGAGGACGGGACGCTGCAGGGAGAGCTCGAGATGGCCGCCGTGCCCTACGTGGGTGCCGGCGTGCTCGCCTCGGCCGTGGGCATGGACAAGCACTTCATGAAGGTCGCCTTCCAGGCCGCCGGGCTGCAGGTCGGCCCGTGGGAGACCATCACGGACCGCCAGTGGCGCGGTGAGAGGGAGGCCGTTCTCTTGAGGGTCGCCGCCCTGGCCTTCCCCGTGTTCGTCAAGCCGGCCCGGGCGGGTTCCTCCTTCGGCATCACCCGAGTGGCGGGCGCCGAGGGCCTCGTCGCCGCGATCGAGGAGGCCCGCCGCTTCGATCCCAAGGTCGTGGTCGAGGCCGGGATCGTCGGCCGCGAGATCGAGTGCGCGGTGCTGGATGGCCATGGAGTCCAGGTTCCGCGGGCCTCCCTGCCCGGCGAGATCGTGGTCCATGACGGCTCTGCCCAGCACGAGTTCTACGATTTCCAGGCCAAGTACCAGGACGACACCGCGGCTGACCTGTCCGGCCCGGCCGACCTGCCCGAGGCGGCCATCGACAC
>JALRLN010000115.1 GCA_023254445.1 Candidatus Poseidoniaceae archaeon
GACAGCCCCAGCCCCAGCGAGGTGTAGGTGACGACAAGCAGGCCCCCGGCCGCAACGGCCGCCATCAAGAGGGGAAAGGTGTCGACGACCCAGGCCCAGCCCCGCCCCATGGCGAGCACCTCGGCGAAATAGAACAGCACCAGGGTGCCGATGCACAGCAACCCGAGCACAGAGGCCGCGGCGAGGTACTTCATCACCACGTAATCGAGCCGCGAGATCGGCCGGCTGAAGTACAGGGCGGAGGTTCCGTTCAGGCGGTCCTCGGAAATCATCGTCCCGACGATAAGCGCCGTCACCACGGGGTAGTACAGGATGTTGCGTGGAAAAAAGCCCAGCACGTGCGCGTACAGGGAATTCCTGCTGACGCCGAAGACGCTCACAATGGAGGCGCCGTCCCCGAGGATGGACGAGAGGAGGATGGGGAACATGTCGGCGGCGGCACCGATGAGGACCAGCAGCAGGTAGAGGCGCACGAGCACCGGCCACGGCCGGTGGCCGCTACGAACAAGGCCTGCGAGGTGGTGACGGTAGACGGCCCAGTTCCTCGCCCACCGCGGGTTGAGCGTCCCGCTCCACGGGAGGTAGGTTTGGGTGAACACGTGCCCAGAGGCGTCTCCTGCCCCAGCCACGCTGGCTGATCCGTCGTCCTGCCCGGTCCACGCGGCCTCGATGCGCGATGCACCCGTGACCGGCGACGCCTCATCGAACCGTACGTTGTCCGCTACCTCCGTGCCAGCATCAGCGTCCTCAGGCAGGCCCAGCACCTCCCTTGGGAGCGTTTGCGTACAGGTCGTCGCTCGACTTGACGTCGTGCCCGAGGCGTTCCATGATGGCGATGAACAGGTCCTCCAAGGAGGCTTCGTACATGTGGAGTCGGCGGACTTGCGCCCCCGTCTCCGCCGCCACTTCGAGGATTTCCGTCGGGATGCCGTCCCGCTCCTGCGCCACGCGCATGACTCGACCCTCCCGACGCACGTGCAGTCCACGGTCGGCCAAGCCGGTGGCCATGGCATCGGCGGCCCCCCACACGTGAACCTCGTATTCACGGTCGATCGCCTTCAGGTCCTCAATCCGACCCTGCGCCACCAGGCGGCCCTTGTGCAGGAGCACGATGCGTTCGCAGACCTGTTCCACATCGTCCATGAGATGGCTGGCCATCAGGACGCTGCGCTGCCCGTTGCGCACGGTGGTGTCCAGGGTTTGGAGCATGAAGTCCCGTGATGCGGCGTCCAGTCCGTTGGACGGTTCGTCGGCGATGATGAGTTCGGGGTCGTGAATGATGGCACACGCCAGTTTCGTGGCTTGGCGCATTCCGGTGGAGTAACTGCTGATGGGGCGGTAGCGCTGCTCACCGAGGCCAACGTACTCGAGGGCTTGGTGGGCCCTCCCCATCGCCACGGTGGGGTTCATGCCGAGCAGTTCCCCGGCGTACCGCACCTGATGGATGCCGTCCATCCGAGGGTCCAAGGCCTCGTATTCGGGCATGTAACCAATCCGCTGGCGAATGCTCGGGCCGTCCGTGCGGATGTCGAAGCCGAGGACCTTGCCTTCCCCCGCGCTGACCTGAACGAGGCCAAGGAGGGTTTTGAGCAGCGTCGATTTTCCCGCCCCGTTGGCTCCGAGCAGCCCGGTGGCCCCTGCTTCGATGCGAAGGTCGAGCCCGTCCAGCGCGACATGGGAACCGTAGGCCTTCGTCAGGCCGGAGGTTTCCACGACAGCAGGGCGAGCGTCCGTCACGCCCTGCGGACACATGCGGGGGCCCTTGAAGTCCACCACGAAGAACTCGAGACCAGCGCGTTCAGGAGGAGCGGAGGCCGCCGCGAACGCGGACAGCGATGCCTTTGCGGAAGGTCATGGCCTCGCGTGAGGTGCAGCGGGCCACGCCGTGCGCAACCAAACCGCCGCTTTCATCGACCACGAGGCACGTTCGGCCCGGAACGAGGGCGCCTTCGACACCGGTCAGGAAACCGTGGATGACGTTGCGCCCGGCTCCAACGAACGGCACGGCGTCGTCGGGGACGGTGACGACGGGTGGGCCTTGCTCGCCGGGGGAGCAGAGGGCGTGCAAACGACGGGCCCCTTCGTCCGTCAGGGACAGCCCACCGTCGGTCAGGCGAGGGGAGAGGATGTGCCTGCCCTCGGCATCCAGAACGTTGCGGATCCGCCCCGTGCTGCTCATGACGAAGGTCGGACGGTCGACGAAGGCTTCGGCCGTGGCGCGGTCAAGGTTCAGTTCCACCATGGCCTTCGACCGCGCTTGCTCGGCCAGAATGGCCGCTGCTGCGTCCGCCAAACCAGCCGCATCGTGCGCCGCACGGGGGCCAAGCCCGAGGTCGGCCAAGGCGTCGTCCACCGCTTCGCCGACCTCTCCGGTGCGAAGGTTGAGGCCTGCGAAGGAACGCCCCCCGAGATGGAGGCGTTCCAGCTCGCGCCGGACCCAAGCCGGGTCAAGGGGGCGTGCCCAAAGCCAGGCTGGCGATTCCACGTGCGCAAAGGGCTGCATGTCCTCAAGCGCCCACGGGACCAACCCAAGCGGCGAGAGCACGAGGACCTCGAGGCCCGGGTGTGCAGCAAGCGCTCGCTCAACCTGCCGACCAACGCGGTCGCGCCACGGGGCGGAGGCGCCATGCACGATCAGCACGGGACCCTCCGTCGTTCGGGGCCTCCACGCCGCGTGAAGGCGGCGGCGGGCCGCCACGACCTGAGGCCGAACGAAGGTGTCCTCGCCGGCCCACAGCACGGCGCCGGCGCCGGGCGTCGTCTGGGCCTCAACGATCCAGTCCCACGCCGGTTCCCACTCGCCACGTGCGGGCGACGTGTCGCGGGCCGCGACCCTGTCGGTGACGAGCAGGTGTTCGGAGCCCGGAATGGGCGCGCTGCCTCGTGCGGGGGAGGTGGTCAACCAGAGGAAGGCCTCCCGCAGCGCGGGATGGGCGTGGCTTCGGCGCTCAGCGCGCTCCCAAATTCGTCCTTCATGGACGGCTTGTCGGCACGCCGCGAGTTCCCCGAGGGTCACTTCGAGGTTGAACCGCGCCAGCAACGTGGTGCGATCGTCGTCGTTCATGCGACGGACGTCCTCCGGAGAGCATCCAACCACGCACGGGACGAGGAGCGGCCACTCCTGGAGGCGATCGAGGTGCACCGTCCCTGTGGGGGTCAGCAAGCGGCCATCGCGGGCAAAGAGCGCGTACGCGGCAGAATCGAACAGGTCCGCACCAAGCGCGATGAGCATCGGGAAGAGCATCGGATGGCCGCAGCCAAACATGTGGACGGGCCGGTCCGGTGGGAGGTGAGGGAGGCTGCCCATCACAACACGGGCAAGGTCGGCGTAGCGCTGTTGCTCCATCACGGGAACGATGCCTCCAATGGGGTGGACGGCGAAACCGTGCTCGCCCATCCCCTCCGCGCTGCGTCGTCGCAGGGCGTGCACGTGGCCGCCCTGAATCGGACCGTTCAGCATCGTTCCTTCCGCAGCGGTCACGCTTGGACCGGCGCGGGCGAGGGTCTCCTCCACGGCCGCTTGGAGTTCCTCTTCGGTCATCTCAGGACGGCTGAACACGTCGAGCATCGTCGCAACATCGACGCCGATGGCACGCTGAAAGGCCACAATCTCCTCTGGTCCTACCTCAACGTCGCCGTACACGTAGGATTGGAAGGTGCCTGAATCGGTCATGATGGCCCCTGGGAAATCCAACAGCGCATGCACGCCGTCCGTCACGGCCTTGACCTTCAGGTCGTCGTGCTTCCAGATGATGTAACTGTTCGTGATGAGCATCTCAATGCCGTACCGGTCCCACATCTCACGGGGCTCGATGGTTCGGATGTTCGGGTTGATGACCGGGAGCAAGGTGGGCGTCTGCACCGCACCGTGCGCCGTATGCAGCACACCAAGGCGTGCGCGTCCGTCCCGGTGCTTCACCTCGAAGCGCCCAATGTCGGCGTCGCGTGCGGGTTTCGGCGAGGGCCTGCCAGCGTCCGACCATGCCATGTTGATTGGGCGGGACCCGGGGTCTTCAAAGCGACCCTGAGGAACGAAGCCCGAGCCGCTCCGCGAGGCGAGCGTGCGCCACGACTTCGACCGAACCGAGGTGCCCGCTCACGGTGGCGCGGGACACCCCCACCTCTTGGGCCACGTCGTGCAGCGTGCAGCCCCGGGGGCGGTTGTAGTACCCCAACCGCCAGGCCGCTTCGAAGGCCTTCGTCTGGTGCGGCGTCAACCCCACATCCGCGTCACCGGCGTTGTTGCTGAGGCGAACCACGGCTACGGTTGCGGAGGGGTTCCATGCACGAAAGCCGTCCACCATGGCCTGACATCCGGTCGGCGTGCCTCGGATGATGATCTCCGCTCCTTCGATCCCGATTGATGAGCCGACGGCAATCACGGCGCTGCCGATGCTCCGTCCAAAGGCGTTCAGATGGTGGCTGTTGCGCACCAGCGCGGTCACCTTCAGATGGTTCCCTTCGACTTCCTCCGCGATGACCTCCTCCACGTCGAACCACGGCACCCGATCGATGTCCGTCGACGTGTACCCTGCGGCGAGGGTCATCTGCAGGATTTGGGTGTTGACC
>JALRLN010000116.1 GCA_023254445.1 Candidatus Poseidoniaceae archaeon
CTCCTGCCATTCCCGAACCACAGCGTCCTCCAGTGCCTCGTTGGGCTCGAATTTCCCCCCGGGCAACTCCCAGAGGCCCGACGCGGCTTCGCTGGAGGCCCTCCGACCCACGAGCAACCGGCCGTCGTCGAACAGGGCCCCCGCGGCCACGTCGACGACGGGTGGGCACAGCATGTTCAGGATCACCTGCTTGGCCATCGCGGCGCTCCGCGTCACCGACCAGTGGTGCTCTGGAGGGATGTGAAGGAAGGTGATCGACGGGTTCGATGCGGACCCACGTGCGTCGAGGGTCATGAGCAGCGTTTCGTTGCAGACGTAGCCGCCTGCATCGTCCGACCACGTCGCGGCAGGGTCGCACCTCGTGATGTCGAGCCATTCCGGTTGAGCGTCCGCCATGAGGTCGCCTCGGCCGGTGATGGGGCCGTCCACCTGCTGCCGCCCTGCGTTGTCAGGGACGGTCATCGCGAAGGCGTCACGGCCACGCCGCTCAAGGCGCCCTGCGGTGCACGACCCGCACAGGCCGACGTGCAGAACAACGTCCCAATGTTCTCCTTCAGCGATGCGCTGAGCGACGGTGGACGCTCCCCCTGCGTCAACGGTGAGGAGCAGGGCCTCCACATGCGCGTGCACGTCGTCCTCGGCGCCGAGCGGATCCTCCCAATGGTGTTCTCCCGCGAGGGCCTTTGCGACCTCCCACGAAGGGTTCGTGGCGTGGTCCGCGAAGGGACCGAAGCCTGTGACCAGCACCCGGCGCATGCCCACGCCACGGGTTGAGAAGCGATAGCCTCGTCGCTGAACCGCCAACACCTTGAGAACCACCATGCGCCTCCTTGCAGCATGGAGGAGGACCTCGTCGTCACCCTCCCCACCGAAGCGACCTCGCGGGTGCGTCCCGCTCGGTTGCTGATGGAAATTTGGCGCGAGGTCACCTTCGGCATCGGCGTGTGGGGCTCCGCACGCCCGATCATCGCCGTCATTGTGGCGTTGGTGCCCTTCGCGTTCCTTGGGCAGCACATGAACAGGGAACACCGGAAGGCGTTCGACTACACGCTGCTCCAGATCCCTCTGGCGTTGAGCGTGTTCCTCTGGCCCTTGCTCTACCTGTGGTCCATCGTCGACGCGTGGCGGGGCGCAACGGCCATCGTTTCCAAGGGAGGGACGGCCCCTCAAGGCGTCCAGAGTTGATCCGTGGCTTGGATGGCGCCCGACTTCAGGTCCGCAAGGTCCGCGAGGTCGTCCTCGTCGAAGGTATCGGGAAGGGAGCCGGTGAAGATCGCACCAAGCGACGACGATTCCACGGCCCAGTACATCACGGAGGCGTCGTTGGACGAATGGTGCGGGTGCTCCTTGTCTTCGTGGTCACGGGGCGATTCGTAGACCGCGTTCACCAACCCGAGCAGGTGGCCGACCTCGTGCACCGCCACGCTGTTTTCAATCTCCTCAGCGCTTGGTCGGCGGAGGATGTTCTCGCTCGCGTCAATGGACTCACCAAAGATGGCGATGTCCGCAGCGTTGACCGCCACCCCAAGCACGCTTTCGTCGTCGTAGGTCCCCTCGGGCATCAGGATGTGCCATCGGAGCACGTCGCCGTCCTGCGGTGGTGCTGCACGCGTCTCCAACGCCACACGACGGACGTCGTCGGCCGTCCACGTGGCAAGGTCGTCAAATTCGGTCTCCTGCAGGTCCACGGTGATGCCACCGGGCTTGGTGCACACCTCGTCAAGGCGCTCGATGAGCAGGTCGACGGTGCTTGCCTCGGGCGCACGGTTTGGCGCATGGTCAATTTCCACAACCATGCTGGTGTAGGTATCGTCCATCAGGCAGGCGAGGGCCAAGCCGCCAGGAATGCCGCGCCGCTCAGGCACGACGTCGTCGATGGCGCCCCCCACACCCGAGAGGCAGCCCTGCAGCAGCATGCTGAGGACGAGGGCCACAGCGAGCGCGCTTCGCATGAGGTGAGGTCGCGCCCTTCCGTTTTCAACCCCTGCTCAGAAATCGTCAGGGATGTTGAGCGGGGAAAAGAGCCGCCCTGGCCCGTCCGCTTCCGCGAGTTGCTGCCGGGCCAGCTGCTCCCACGGACGGAGGGCCAGCACCCCGTGGATGAGGTCGAGATCGACCTCCGTCAAGGTGGCACGAATCAGCGTGTCAAGGATGTCCATCCTGTCTGCGTCAACGTGCTGCATCAGACGGTCAAGGTCGAACGAGGCCCCGGAATTGGAGGGGTCCACCGCTTCGAGCGGCCACGGGTGGAGGACGCGGTCGGAAAGCGACGTTCCTGACGAGGTTGCCCACGCCTGCAACGGCTCGATGAGGGCATCGAGGCGGCGCCGAACAACAACGGCGACCTCGACCACAGGCATCCCAAGTTGCCCGATGAGGTGAACCATCCGTTCGGTGAGGGTCACCATTCCGTCGGTGGCCTCGTCCTGCATCACGCTGCCTCACTGGGCATCGAGCCACGACCAGCCGTAATGCGCCCACTGCGCTTCAGTCCAGCCGTTGGGCAAGCCGTCCTCAGGAACCGGGGGTACCCCCCTCGGGTCGGCGGGTGCTGCCGGGGCAGGGGCAGGCGCTGGCTTCGCAGCAGGCGCCTCGGAGGCAGGCGTTGGAACCACGAGGCCAGGAGGCGGTGGCATCGTCAAGCCGGGAGGCGGCGGGGTGGTGCTGGCCGACGGCGCGGCTGGACCTGGCATGGCAAGACCGGGGGGCGGGGGCAGGTCCGCAAGGTCGGGCAAGGCCTTCGCGTTCGTTTCCATGGCGGCGACAACTACCTCCGTTTGGTCTTCAGGCGTCTCCTCCTCGCCGTACATGGTGCGTCGGTACATCACGAGCATCCACGTCATGGCCGAGAGGGACAGCATGGTGATGAGGTAGAGCACGAGGCTAAACCGCTGTTCGGAGATGTCCTCGCGCAGGGCGTCGCCGTCACGTGCGACGTCCTCGGTGATCAGCAAGGGGGCCACAGGGGACCGGTCGGCTTCCACACCGTCCACGAGCAGCAACAGCCTGTGGTCGAGGCGGTCGCCAACCTGACCGGACGCAGTGGTCGACATGGTCACCAACATCTCGCTTCCTGCTGAGGCGAGCATCGACGCGCTGGCGATGTCTTCCCAGTACCCTGCCGTTTGTTGGCGCTGAAGCACGTAGGTGACGTCACCGCTGCCGCCTGCATTGGTGACCGAGACGGTGAACTCAACCGATTCCCCGGGAGAGGGGCTTGGGTTGCTCCACGTCGCGTCCGCGGTGGCGAGGTCGATCGACGGTCCAAGGAGGGCCAACGGCCAGGTGGCGAACGGCGTCTGCATCGTGTTGCCTTGGGTCTCGAACGGATTGCCCGCTGCGTCGCTTCCGGACACCCAAACGTCGACGAAGTAGGTCGGCAGCAGCGTGGTGGCGCCACCGTCGGTCAAGTCCAGGTTTCCGCTCCAGAAGAACTGCTCACCGAAGGGCGTCGTGTCGGGAAGGTCGAGGGAACCCCGGGAAATTTCTGCTTCACCAGCGCGAACGCGGTAGTGAAGCACCGCCGATTCCGTGCTGTCGAAGCCGTGGTTGTCGAGCGTCTCCAGTTGAACGAGCAGGTTGTTCGCTTGGCCGATGGGGATCGGCTCACCCGCTTCGATGCGCGACAGGGTGATCGCGGCCAGCGAGGGCGAACTGCTGTCAACGATGAGCCGAACCCTCGGCTCCGTGTCGGTCTGGTCTTCCGCCAAGCCGGGCAGGTCGTCCATGCCAAGTTTGAGGTCAAGGTAGCCGGAGCGGATGCCGGGCACGAGCAAATCAAGCGAAAACTCCCCGTCCATGCGCGGGCTTGTGACCCACTGGTGGTCGTAGTCGCCGAAGGTGACGTCGAAGGTGCCGGCCGGTGCAGGCGTTTCGTCTTCGGAAAACAGCACGCGTCCCGTGACGCGGAGGGCCTGCCCTGCGCCGATGATGGTCTCCCTGAACTCGTCGTTGTAGTGGTTCGTGCCGTCCCGCAATTCGATGGCTCGAATGTGACCGCTTTCCGTGTCGAATCGGAAATCGTTGTCGAGGCTCCACCAGTCTTCGCCCATGCCGGCCACCACTTCGTTGCACGGGACCGTTTCACCAAGACCGCAGGGCTTGTCCGTCACCCGAACCTTGGGCACGAACATGTCCTCCTTGACGACGGGATCCGTGTCAAACGATTCTGGGAAGAGCCAGGTCAACTGGAACAGCGCGCTGATGACGATCGTGTTCGGGTCCTCATCGTTGAGCTGCACGCTGGAGTAGAGGTTGCTGACGGCGAGGAATTCGCCTCCGGTCGTCATGCTCGCGACCGGGTGGCCTTGCTCGTCGGGGGACAGGGTGATGAAAATCGACGTGTCCTCGTCGTCAAAGTCGCCACCAAGCGCGAGTTGCACTTCCTGAATGTCGGTCCATCCGTTCCCGTCGGAGAGGGTGATCTGCGCCGTGTAGGGCAGGCCGGGGTGCAAGGGGCTCTCGTCGTCGTGGCCGACGATGGTCGAATTCGTCGCGTCGAGTTCAGGCTGGAATTCTTCGCGTACGCGGTAGGTCACGAGGTCAGCGTTCCAATTCGGCGCGATTTCC
>JALRLN010000117.1 GCA_023254445.1 Candidatus Poseidoniaceae archaeon
CAGAGGTCGGGGTCCGTCGGGTAGGCGTCGATGGCGTCCATGCAGGTGTCGCCATCGTCGTCGTTGTCGGCGTTGTCGCCCACACCGTCCCCGTCAAGGTCCGACCACTCGTTCGGGTCGTAGGGGAAGGCGTCGTCGGTGTCGTTCCACGAATCGTTGTCGTCGTCGAGGTCCGTGTTGTCGCCTTCGCCGTCCTGGTCGCTGTCGCGGGACTCGCTTGGGTCGGTGGGGAAGGGATCGGTCGCGTCCGGCTCGCCGTCTCCGTCGTCGTCGGTGTCGTCGACGTCGGCGATGCCGTCGCCGTCGAGGTCGTTCAGGACCACGATGAACATCGTCACGTTCGTCACGCCGCCGTCGTTGCGGGCGGAGATGGTGTACAGCGTCGCGTTGGTCGGGGTCGTCGGGATGCCGGAGAGCACCCCGTTCGTCAGCAGCAATCCAGCAGGCAAGGCCGGCGTGACGTTCCACGACATCACCGTACCGCCACCCAGCGTTGGGAAGAGCGTCGGGCTGGCCGTGCCGTTGACCAACACCAGGCTTTGCGTGCTGTAGGACACCGTCGGCACGGCCTGCGTGACGATGATGTTCACCTCGACCGTTGTGCTGCGGGTGAGGGAACTCGCCGTGATCTGGTAGGTCGTGTTCGCCAGCACCACCTGCGGCGCCCCGTACAGTTCACCGGTGCTGCTGTTCAGTTTGAGGCCGATCGGCAACGAAGGTTGGATGCTGAAGGTCACCGCGGAGGAGGCCGTCAGGAGGGGCACGAATCCTGACGTCGAGGTGAACTGCTCGAGCACGAGCAGGTCCAACGGGTAGGTCACGCGGGGCGCGTCTTCGACGATCAGGAGGTAGAACGACGTGCTCGAGGAGCCGATGCTGTTGTTCGCCCACACGGTGTACTCGGTGAGGACCTGTGCACTGAGCGCCACACCGACAAGGCTGCCGTTGTCGCTGGAGATGCGCAGGCCGCTCGGCAGGGCCGGGCTGACCTCGTAGGTTTCCGCCATGCCACCGGCGTTCGCCATCGGCAGGTACACCGTCGCGTCCACGGTCAGGTTGAGGCGTGGCGTCGGGTAGGTGATGGACGGCGCTGTTTCGATGACGCTCAAGGTGAATTCGAAGGCGTCGCTTCCGCCCGCGCTGGTCGCCCAGAGCGTGAACACCGTGCTGTTGAGCACCGCGGTTGGCGTTCCCGAAAGGCGTCCGTACGCGTCCAGGGTCAGGCCGCTTGGCAGGGCGGGCGACACCGACCAGTTCACGGCTTGTCCGCCGATGTTCATCGGCACGAGCGTGGTCATCGCAAGGTCGATGGTCAGCGTCACGTTGGACGTCGGATAGGACACGTCAGGCGCGGCCTCGAGCACGCGCAGGCGCAGCAGGGCGCTCGCTGAGCCACCGCTGTTGTTCGCCCATACGGTGTAGGTCGTCAGGGACATGTTCGCTGTCGCCGTTCCCGACAGCACGCCGTTGGCATCGAGGTAGAGGCCCGTTGGCAGGGCAGGGCTGACCTCAAAGGTCGCCACAGGTCCGCCGCCGGTGCTTGGTGCGACGGCGACAGGGGTCCCTGCGGTGATGGTCGTGAGGCTCCACGAAAGGGTCGGCGCGATTTCGATGACCTCGATGGTCAGCGACGTCGTGTGCGTCCGCGTCGCCGTGGTGGCGCGAACCGTGAACACCGTCGAGGTGAGGTTCACCGTGGGAACGCCCCAGATGGTGCCGTTGGAGGAACCGATCTGCAGGCCGCTCGGCAGGGCCGGCGACGTGGTCCAAACGACCGTGCCGGTGAGGTTGACCTCCGGCTC
Source organism: Candidatus Poseidoniaceae archaeon (assembly GCA_023254445.1). Taxonomy (GTDB): domain Archaea; phylum Thermoplasmatota; class Poseidoniia; order Poseidoniales; family Poseidoniaceae; genus MGIIa-L3. The sequence goes on from JALRLN010000117.1 coordinate 1,803, forward strand.
AAGCTGCACCCAGGTGGTGTTTCGCCGTGCCTCGATGCTCGTCTGCGGCCAGGAGTAGGCCCCCACCACGTCGAACGTGACGGTCACGCTGTCCGAACCGCCGCTGTTGTTCGCCCAGATGGTGTAGGTAGTCGCGGAGGAAAGGCCGGTCGGCGTTCCAACGATGCTCCCGTTTGACGACAGGCTGAGGCCTGCGGGGAGGGCGGGGCTGACCGCGAAGGTGGCGATTGGGCCGCCGCTGTTGGTGAGCCACACCTGCACGCCCTCGTTGCGGACCAACTGCAGCGAGGAGGCCATCGCGATGTCTGGAGCGACTTCGGTGACCGCGATCTGCAGGGTCGTCGTGTGCACGAAGGACGAGGTCGTCGCGCGCACGGTGTAGGTCGTCAGGGTCGAGTTCGCGGTTGGCGTGCCCCAGATGGTTCCGTTCGACGCGCCAATGCTCAGGCCGGCAGGCAGCGAGGGAACCACGCTCCAGGTGGCGCTCGTGGAGAGGTTCACCGTGGGGACGAAGAAGGCGTAGTCGAGGTTCCGCTTCAGCGTCGCTGACGTCGTGGTGTACCCGAAGGCGCTGACAACCTCGATGGAAAGGGTCGCGTTGGACGAACCGCCGGTGTTGTTCACCCACACCGTGTAGGTCGTCAGCCCGCTGAGTGCGGTCGGCGTTCCCACAATGCTGCCGTTGGCCGTCAACGAGAGGCCGCTTGGGAGGGCCGGGCTGACCGACACGGTCGTCCCGGTACCGCCGACGTTGAGCATGACCAGGGTCACGGCTTCACGGATGACCAAGGTCTGCGAGGTCGAGGCCACGTCGAAGGAGACTTCGGGCGCCGTTTCCGTCACCACGAGCGTCATCGTGGTGGTGTGCACGCTGCCGCTGCTCGCGGCTTGGATGGTGTACACCGTGCTGGACTTGGTTTGCGTTGGCGTCCCCCAGATGGTTCCGTTCGAGCCTCCGATCTGCATGCCGCTCGGCAGCGTTGGGGTGATGGACCACGACAGGGTCTGGGTGCTGTTGACGTTGGGGTACAGCAAGACGGTGGACGCACCGCGCTGGAGGCTGAGGCTGTCCGTCTCGTAGTCGAAGGCCGTGACAACGGCCAGCGTGAAGGTCCACGTGTCCGAACCGCCTGGGTTCGATGCGTTCAGGGTGTAGGTCGTGCCGCTCAGCAGGCCGGTTGGCTTGCCCGTGATGCGACCGTTGCTGTCCAAGGACAGGCCGGCAGGCAGCGAGGGGCTGATGCTGAACGTCGCGATGGGGCCGCCGCTGTTCGTGGCGCTCAAGGACGCGTTTTCCTTCGTGATCAGCGTGATCGCCGAAGCACCCGAGAGGCTCGGCGCTGCATCGAGGACCGTCAGGGTCAGGGTGCTGAGGTGGACGGCGTTGTCCGTCGTCAGTCGCACCGTGAAGGAGGTCTGGCTCAGGTTCACCGTTGGTGTGCCGTAGATCGAACCGTTCGTGCTGCCGATGCTCAAGCCAGCAGGGAGGCTTGGCACAACGCTCCACGCGAGGCTTCCGCTGTAGTTGACGGTCGGCGCGTAGTACACCGTGCTCTGGTCGCGCTGCAGGACCGCCTCGGTCGTGGCGTAACTGAAGGCCGTCACGACCTGAATCGTCACCGTTGCGCTGGAGGAGCCACCGGTGTTGTTCACCCACACCGTGTACGTCGTCAGACCGCTGAGCGCGGTTGGCGTCCCCACAATGCTGCCGTTGGCCGTCAGGGACAAGCCGCTCGGCAGGGCCGGGCTGACCGCCACGGTCGTCCCCGTGCCGCCTGCGTTGAGCATCACGATGCTCGCAACTTCGCTCTTGACCAAGGATTGCGTCGTCGAGACAATGTCGAAGGACACCTCGGGCGCGGCCTCCGCGACCATGATCGTCATCGTCGCGGTGTGCACGCTGCCGCTGCTCGCGGCCTGGATGGTGTAGACGGTGCTCGAGCGCGTCTGCGTCGGCGTGCCCCAGATGGTCCCGTTCGAGGAGCCAATCTGCAGGCCACTCGGCAGGTTCGGCGTGATGGACCACGACAGGGTGGCCGTCGTGTTCACGTTCGGGTACAGCAAGACCGAGGACGCACCGCGCTGCAGGGACAGCGAGGTCGTGTCGTAGTCGATGGCCGTCACGATGCTCAGGCTGAAGGTCCAGCTGTCCGTGCCGCCGGAGTTCGTCGCGTTCACCGTGTAGGTGGTCGCGTTCAGGAGACCCGTCGGCACGCCGTAGACCTCACCGTCGCTGGAGAGCCACAAGCCCGATGGCAAGGAAGGCCAGATGGTGAAACTCGCCACCGGGCCGCCGGTGTTCGTCGGGGCGAAACTGGCGTTCTCCTTCTTGATCAGCGTGACAGCGACGGGACCCGACAGCACCGGAGCAACCTCGTCCACCGAGATGGTCAGCGTGCGGAGGTGCACCGCGTTGTCCGTCGTCAACCGTACGGTGAACGAGGTCTGGCTGAGGTTCACCGTCGGTGTTCCGTACAAGGTGCCGTTCGTGGCACCGAGGCTGAGGCCTGCGGGAAGGCTTGGGAGGATGCTCCACGAGGCGTTGCCGCTGAGGTTCACCGTTGGTGGCAGGTAGACCGTGCTCTGGTTTCGGTTCAACTCGAGGGCATCCACACCGTACGTGAAGGCGTGCACCACGCTGAGCGTGATGGTGACGGAATCCGTTCCGCCCGAATTGGACACGTTGACGGTGTACGTCGTGGCGCCCGCAAAGGCCGTCGGGGTTCCAGAGATGCC
>JALRLN010000118.1 GCA_023254445.1 Candidatus Poseidoniaceae archaeon
GTCGCCTCACTCACGCTTGACAGCGGTGCCAGCAAGGGGTCGGTCGCAGGGATGGGTTCGGGAGCCGGTGACGCGAAGGGCATGGCCAGCGGGTCGGGCTGCGCAGGCTCGACCTCCTCGGGCTCGTGGGTCGGTGCCGGGGCCACAAGGGGCGTGGCCAAAGGATCGCTGGCTGCACCACCCGAGGCAGCCCAAGGCGGCGCTGCCGCGGGCGGCTCCTCCACCGCGTCCGCCGGACGTACGGTGGTCGCGCCGCCAGCGGCATTGGTGGCCGTGAAGGTGGTCATGACCACCTGCGAAGGGTCGATGAAGCCGCGCTCCTGCACCTGACCAAACTCACCGAGTTGGTCCGAAAAGGCCCCCGTGAACATGCTGGATCCCATCGCGTTGGCCAGGCGCCGTCCCTTGGCGGCCTCATAGGTGAAGTCGGCGTTGTAGGGCCCGAGTTCAACGGTCCCGCCCATGCAGGTGGCGCTGAAGGACCACGTGCCGTCGCCGAGGTGCACCTCAAAACGGAGCGGCCGTTGAGCGCCGGGCCCGAGCGAAGTGATGGGCGTCACGGGCGAAAAGCGCCGCCCGTCCGACGTCTCAACCCTGGCGTCGAGGCCGCCCAAGGGCATGGCCGATTCGTTCACCATCTCGACCTCGATCTCGAGAACGTCCTCGTCGTCGTCGTCAATCTCCATGCGAACCGCAAGCAGCCGCACTTCGACCGCATCGGCACGGGCACGGTGCTCGTCGGACATCGGACCGGACTCGGCCACGCCGTACTTGAATGCGGTGCCGCCGTTGCTCAACCCAAGCCGATGCGTGTCTCGCTTGGAAGCGACCAGTCGACCGCGGCGACGGTGTGGTGCGCGCGGTCGATGGCGGTGCGGTGCTCGGCGCTCGGTGAGCGTGCCCGAAGCAGGTCACGGACCGCAAAGAACCAGCCCAGGACGGGCACGAGGTAGCGCAACTTCGACCAAGCACGCGGCCCCCAGTGATGGTCGTCGAGCAGGGTGCCGTCGTCGTGGACCAGGGCGATGCGGAAGGCGCGTTGGCCGAGGGAGCGATGGTACGCGCGGCCGGTGTACTTCCAGTAGAGCCAGAAGCCCGTCATGAAGAGGGCCCAACTGAAGGCCCATGAGGCAAGGAAACGCGGGCCTCCGGTCAGGTAACTGGTGTCGGCAAGGGTCAGCAACAGCCGCTGGCCGGTGAGCAGGTGCATCAGGAGGCTCAAGGCGAGGACGTCCAGCACAAAGGCCGAGGCCCGGCGCCATACGGGTGCAATGAGCATGCCTTCGGGCGCGCTCGCCAAGGCTTGCTGGGCCAAGGTTCCGGCTGGATTGACCTGAACCGGGGAAGCCATGGTGCTGCTCAGGGCGCTCCCCTGTTGAACGTGTGCCTCAGGACCGTCCCACGTGCCACGCCATCAACCCGGATTCTTCCACCCATTCCAACCAGCCCCGCCACGTTCCGTCGCGTCGTAGGGTCGTCGGATCGCCAACAACAACGAGGCCACGTCGGGCCCGGGTCACGGCCACGTTCAGCCGCCGGCGATCGGACAGGAAGCCGATGTCCCCGTTTGGATTTGAGCGAACCGTGCAGAACACAATGACCTCCTTTTCACGGCCTTGGTACCCGTCAACGCTGCGCACCTCAAGGCCTGCGAAGCGACCCCCGTCGTCGAACCCCCCGCCTTCAGCGAAGAGGTCCGAAAGGAGCCGCACCTGAGCGGTGTAGGGGGTGACCACGCCGATGTCCTCCGGGGTCAGGTCGCCCGCCGCAAGGAGGTCGCTCACCACGGCAAAGGTTGCTGCGGCTTGGTCGCGGTTGGCCTTGGAGGACCCTTCGCTGTCGAGTTCTTCCAGGCCGTCCACCGGCACAAAGGCCACTGGACGGTCCCAATCCGGCCACAGGAACCCCGCGGGAGGCGGCCGCTCGGACCGGTCGCACCCGTCGTCGAGGCGTCCGTCGTAGAAACGCGCGCCCGGAAATTCACGGATGGTGGGGTGCATGCGGTATTGCGTGGTCAGCATGTGGGCGGGCAGGCCGAGGTCGATGAGCCGCTCAAACAGGGAGCGCCCAAGGCCACCCGCCTCCGCCCGCTCCGACGTGACGGTCGGCGGGAGTTGACGGTGGTCCCCCACCAGCACGAGTTGACGGCACCCGCGCACCACCGGCACGAGGCTGCTGGGCTCGGTGGCCTGCGTGGCTTCGTCGAGGAGCACAATGGGAAAGCGTCGCCGACCGAGGATCCGGTGCCCGGTGCCGATTGTGGTGGAGCAGACCACCTCGGCACCGTCCAGGATGCTGTCCACCATCTCTTGCTCAAGGCGCTGCATCTCGCGGCGAAGCCCCGAGAGGTCCTTGTGCGCGAGGCCTCGCTCTCGGCCCTTCAGCGACCCCAAACCCTTGCGCAGAGCGTCGTGGTCGTCACGGACGGCGGCGAGGTCGTCCTGCTTCGGATGACGTTCGAGGATGGCGTCGAGGGTCGCGTCACGCAGGCCCTCCCTGACCTTCACGGGTCGGCCGATGCGCACCGCACGAACCCCTGCATCCAGCAGGCCTTCGAGCAGGTTGTCCACCGCAACGTTCGATTCCGCCGTCGCGAGGATGGGCCCGCGTCCTTCTGCAGCCAAGGTCGCGAGCAGGTGCACCGCCGTATGCGTCTTCCCCGTCCCGGGCGGGCCTTGGATGAGGGTGAGCCGTTGGTTCAAAGCGGCCTCCACCGCCGCCGTTTGCGAGGCGTTGAGCACGGCGACAGGGTCCTCCCGGCGCCGCCGTGGTCGGCCACCGAGCCCGGGTGGCGCGGCCGCAGCCTCCACCGGGTCGTGGACCTGCCCGAGGAGGAGGTCCCGCAGGGGCGTGCCGTCGGCCGCGTCGGCGTCGTGCATCCGCAGCAAGGCATCGGCCATGCGGTCGTGTGCGACGCGGTTGGCGCCCCGGTCGAGGCGCCACGTGCCCTCGCGGACACCCTTCGGGCGCTCCGCCACCACCACGCGGAGCCGGGTCGGGCCTCGGTCGAGCACCACACCCTCCACCGTACGCTCCCCCCATGGGCGAGCGCGGCTGAGCACGACCATGTCCCCATGGGTGAAGCGGTGAACCGGCAGCGCGCCACGGTCCTTGGCCTCGAAGACGAGGATTGGGTCGCCGAACAGCCGCCCTTGCGGACGGGCGACGAGGTCGTACAGCGCCAAGCCTGCATCCAGCAAGCGTCGCTTGTCCCAAGAACGCCAGCGCTCTTCCACCTGCTGAAGTTCGTCCTCAAGTTCGATCCCAATCAGGTCGGTGAAGCGTTGGAGGTGGTCCTGCCCGCGGTCCCAGCGAAGCGGGGCGTCCTCGTCGCCCGAACGGCTGTCGAGCCGACGCACCTCACCTCGGCGCGCCATACAACGCCCTCGGGGTCAGGGTATGAGGCTCTGCCGTTGCCCGGACGCGGAGGGACGAGGATTAAACCGGACCTGCAGGCCCAGCGAGGGAGGGAGCACCATGTTCCGTCGCCGTCGAAAGGAGGTTGAGGGCGGCGAAGCCTGCCCCTTCTGCGACCACCTTGTCCCGGACGGAGCGAGCACCTGCCCGCAGTGCTACTACGCGCTGGACCGCTCCCCACGCGATCAGGACGAGCGCCCGGACGACAAGGCGCAACTTGAGCTTCTGACCCTGCTTGAATCCGAACACAGCGAGGTCGACGAGGAGGCCCCCTTGGTCGAAGCCGTCCTCAGCATGGACGACATCACGGTCGAGGTGCCCGACTACGCTCCCAGCCCCCCGGACGACGACGACGAGGTGGTCGGGGAGGTGGAATTCCTTCCGACCGCGGGCCCGACGCTCAACGACACCCAAGCATGGAACGCGCCTGAAGAGGTGGAGTTGCAGGCGTCGGACGTCCGCCCGAACGCGGGCTCCTTCGTCGTCCCTGAGCACGACCCAATGGACGAGGTGGCCGAACCGGTGCCCTTGGGCCTCGGCGGCCTCCATTCGCCGTCCACGCCACAGCAGCGCGACGACGACCTGACGGCCGCCATGGACCCGTTGCCGGACCTGCCCGACCTCGACGCCATCGGCCTTTCCGACGTCGAGGAGGAGGCACCGGTGGCCTTGGCCGCCGCGGTGGTCGATGACCACGTTCCGGCGCCACCCACGCCCACTCTTGAGGCCGCCGAAGCACCGGCACCGCCGGTCGTTGACGGCCCGGGCGAGGACGCATCGATGCTGGACTGATCCGCAAAGTCCTTTCGCAAAGCCAGCAGGCTGGTGTCGAACTGTTCTTTCAACTCGCGCAGTTCTTCCAGAAAGATCATCAGGACATCATTCGACATCAGAGCCTCCGGTTGTTTGGGGTGCGGCAGAGGTGATGACACCGTCCAGCCCACAGGCCGTCGCGGTTTCAAGCAAAGCTGAATCCTGCGTGGTGATGGTGATGGGCTTGCCAAGATCTTGCGCAGTTTGGCGCAATGAAACTGCGAATTGCACCAGACCCACAGCGGGTTTGAAATCCGTAGGTAGATCCAATTCGGTTAGCTCACCT
>JALRLN010000119.1 GCA_023254445.1 Candidatus Poseidoniaceae archaeon
CATTCATCAAGGATGGTAGCGATGATGATGAACGGGACCGCCACAATCCCAAAGACCACCTCAAGAGGCGTTGAGGGCCGCGTCGGCGCATTGTCAACCCACGATTGCGAAAGCGGTGACGTGCAGCGCTCTGCGTACGACGCCCTGTATTCTTCTTCTGTGAGCGCTTGGCCGGAGCGACGGTCGAGGTAGGTGGAAGCGCGAACAGGTGCACCGCCGACCCATGCCAGCGCAGCAAGCACGGCGCCGTTGAAGAGCATCCTCGGTGGAATGCTCCATGCACCATCTGTGAAGGTCATGCTCGGGTCGGTTGCTGTTCCGATGGCGTGCCCGGTCAATGTGACAAGCAGGGCGATGACAGCAACAGTCCCCGCCACCATCCAATCCGTGGTCCGGCCAACGACGAAGGCTCCGTCGAGGTCCGGATTCTTGGCGACAAATGCTTCCGTCCTTCGCTCCTCTTCCTCGTCCACATCATGCTGAATCTGCTCGAGGAGGTCGGTACCTGCCGAGCTCATCTCTTGCTGGTGTGCATCAACGGAGGCAAGCAATCGCTTCTTCACCTCATGTTCGTCAATGACGTCACCAACGGTCGTGTCGTGATACGTGACTACGAAGTGGGATGCTTCATCGGCATACACCATCCGTCCGAGGTACAACGCCATTGGGGTGCCGAACAACACGACCATGCACGCAAGAAGACCGAGTTCATCACCAGGATAGAGGATGGGTTCAATGCCGATGCTCGCGATGTACCCGATGGATGCAAGCACGAGCACACCAACCCCGCCGACCATCCCGAGCGCCACCTTGCCGCTTACATTCATGCGGCGATTTTTCACAAACCGGTCCTTTGGGACCGCGCCGGAAACGATGTCGGCGACCTCTTGAGCAGCGCCCACCACGGGAGCAGCCGGCAGCAGATCCGGCAAGGACGGCGAGGCCCCATCTTCTTCCAACCGCGGGGGGTCGAATTCAGAAGTCATGCGATTTTGATGAGTATATCCAAAATCAAACTTTTGCCGAACTGAGAGAGGACATCCATCGAATCAGGTGGCGGCCCGTCCGCGATTCGAACACGGGTCTCATCCTCCGCAGGGATGAAGGATATCCAGACTACCCTAACAGGCCTTGAACGCGGCGACCGGACCTTTGGATATAAGGCCGACGGGTCGGGTTTTCGACGAGCCTTCAAGGGCGACGTCCTGCACCCACGGCCATGGCGGTCACGGTGCGTCGTCGCGTCGATTTTCCCATGATTGACATGGCCGACATCGCGTTCTATCCACGCATTTACGACCTCGCCCATCGGTGCTTTGAGGAAGCCTGGGCCCTGATGTGCGGCGTTGAATACCACGAGATGCTGTACGAATGGAAGTTGGGCTACCCGGTGGTCGACATTGCCTCAACCTTTCACGGGCCGCTTCGCTACGGCCGCACCGCGGTGATGACGATGTGGATCGAGTCTGTGGGGGCAAGCAGCGTGGTGTGGCGGTACCGGCTGGAGGACGACCTCGGAAACCTCGTGTGGACGTCCAGGCAGGTGACGGTTGGGGTGCACATGGACGACATGTCCGTTCGGCCCGTGCCCGAGGACCTTCGTCGGCACCTCGAGGCCTGCACGCCTCCTGAGGGGGCGTAGGCATGGTCGGGCCAACCATCGACCTTCGACCGGACACAAGCGGGCCGCGCAACGTGGCCGTCATCCTCGTCCTTGGTGCGGTGTTGCTTGGCCTGACCGGTGTGGATGCGCTTCGTCAGGGGATGGTGGAGGACCTCCCGTTGGAGCAGGTCGAAACCACGATCAAAACGCCGAACCTGAGCGGCGACGAGGTCACCGTTGAGCAGTACGAGGCCTTCCATGACCTCGCGCGCGACAACGGTGCGTACGCCCTTCGAGGATGGTCGCTCACCGTCGGCATGTCCCTCGTCTTGATCGGCGCTGTTGGCTTGTTTCGACTGCGCCTTTGGGGCCCACGCTTGGCGTCTGCTGGTGCGTTGGTGTCCACCGTTGGGGCCACGGTGGCAGGGTTCCGCTTCCACGACGCGGCCAAGGCGACCATGGAAGGCCTGCTGGTCGATACGCAGTGGCACGTGACGCTGGCGTGCGGCGTGTCGAGCGGGCTCTGCCTCGCCGTCGCGGCCCTGCCGCTGCTCAACGTTCGAGCGCGCCTTGCCCTGGAGCCGAGCGAAGAGGAGTGAGTCACGGGTCGGGCCGAGGCCACTTCTTCGCCAAGGCCTTCTCAAGGCCTTCATCGAGGGTGGCGTTCCACCAATCGCTGCCTTGCCAGATGGCGTATTTTCCACGCACCCCGCGCAGGTCTGCTCCTGCAAGTTGGCAGTTCCTGAAGTTGGAGAGGTTAAGCCGGGCTTTGCGAAGGTCCGCCCCGCGGAGGTCTGCTCCATCAAAGGCCGATTTCATCAGGTCCGCTTCGACCATCGAAGCGCGACGAAAGTCACAGTCCGTGAAATCCGCTTCCGTCAGGTCGGCCCCGTCAAGGATCGCCCTTCGGAAGGTCGAGCCTCGGTGCCGCCCTCCGCGCAGCAAGGCCCCTGCTCGGTTTTGGAAGGACCAATCCAACACGTCGGCCGTGTCCGACGGGCCGTCCCGCGGGTCATCGCCCGACGAGGACATGACCATGCCTTCACCCCGTGTGCTCGTCCAAGTGGGCGCGTCCCGCTGCCGTCAGCACCACGTAGCGGTTTTTTCCGCCTCCCGATTCAGGGATTTCGAGGAGCCCTCGCTCCCGAAGGCGGTTGATGTAGAGCGAAATGTTGCCCGGGCTTTCGATGCCCGCGTCCTCAAACAGGCGGGAGACCACGCGAGGCGGGGAGTCGTGCTCGCCCTCGACCTCCCTGAGGTAATGGATGGCGGCCAGCACCTGATCTGGCTTGCGGTCGATTGCAGAGCCAGTGAGGAGTTGCCGGAAGGCCGTTCCGCGCTCGGGCAGTCCTGCCTTCCCGATGGCGTCCGCCGCGGCTTCAAGGGCGGATTCCCGGGCTTGACGCAGGTGGTCCAGCACCATCGACCATGTCCCGTCCTCTTGGAGTTCGGCGATGCGTTCTTCGACGTCTTCCACCGTTCCAGAAACCTCGATGTGGAGGTCCCCGGCGGTGATGTGCACAAGACCGTCGCTCATCGTTCCGAGCCCAACGCGCAGCCGCCTTAAGGGTTCAGCATTCCCGCGAAACACGTAGCCCCCCACGACCTGCAGGCCAACGTCCATGGATGCGAGAGGCATATGAAGTCAGAACGAGCAGAATCCCTGCATGAACCCTGACGTTCACCCCTCGTCCCGTCGCGCCGCAGCGCTCGTCGGCCTGCTCCTGCTGAGCATGGTGCCCGTCACGCCCGTTGCTGCTGGTGGTGGGAACGGCGTGCTGAGCACCTTCGACACCGGTTTGAGCACGACCCTCATCGGGCTCGATGGAAGCGTGATGAACAACAGCGTGGGCGTAGACGTTCCCCGCGAGGTCACCTTCTCCGACTTCACCTTCGCCGTGGACGTCGACGACGCCGACATGACCCCCGGGCAGGTGTGGCTGGACATCAACGAGGACGGCACCTACGAATGGGCCTTTTCGGGACAAGGCTACGGTGACCTTGGGCATCAGGACACCTTTGACCACGGTGCTTCGGTCGACTCGTTGGCCTACAACCGAAGCAACGGGACCGCCCTCACCAGCGATGTGATGCTGCCCGAAGGCGCCACCTTGACCTCCGCATCGCTCAACGTCACCTTCACGCCAGCGGTGACGACCGACTTCATCCTCACCGGCGGGTTCGAAGGGATGCGTGCGGGCGACGTCGACGGTGACGGTGGCGACGAAGTCGTCGTGCTCGCGCGGTCCACCAACCCGAACGTCAACAACACCTCCTTCGCCGTGATCGACTACAACCTTACCACACGTTCCCTGACGATGTCGTCGTGGGTTCCCACCTGTGGGAACGCAACCGATTTTTCGCTTGGTGATTTCAACAACGACTCCCGTCAGGACGTGTTCACCTGGAACCCGTCGGACACCGCCGTCTGCATGCACCTCTCCAACGCCAGCGCGCTGAACCTCACCGGCCTTGGTGGAAACAGCACGGGCAACACGACAGGAAACTCGACGGGCAACAGCACCGCGAACCTCACCAACGCCACGCCGACCCTCGACCCCAACCTCCCCCACGTTCGATGGGACCCGAGGATGAACCTCTCTGTGGACGGTGGGCTGCGTGGCGCCTGGGCGGCCGACCTGACCGGCGACGGCATCGACGACGTGATCACCTACCACGGTGGTGGTGGAGGCTGGGGCGGTGGCACCAACTACAACGGCGTCGTCTGCCTCTATCCCTTTTCTCCACTCGGCACCGGCTTCCTTACCAAGGCGACGGTGACGCTGTACCGCGGACAAAACCGGGCAAGCCTGCAGGACATGTGGGTGGGGGTCGTCGACAACCAAACCAACACGTCGACCA
>JALRLN010000011.1 GCA_023254445.1 Candidatus Poseidoniaceae archaeon
CCTCTTCACCGTGCACGACGCCAACCGGCAAGCATCGGACCTGATCAAGGCAGAGCAAGGCTTGATTGATTTTGAGGACGTTCAGCGCATGGCGTCCGATCTGTTGCTCGCACACTGCCCTGAGTCGGTTCGTGCAGATTGGTCCGTACGCGCTCCTCAGGTTGTGGCAGCCCTGGACGCCTTGCCCTCGGAGCAGGACGACGATGGGTCAGGCCCGTGGAGCGACGAACACATCGAACGTGCGTTGGGCCTTGCCGTGGATCACGACGACATCGCCCGCGACCTCCAGATGCGTTGGGACAGGCTTCGACGGCTTCGACGTGAATTCCGGGCCTTCATCATCGATGAATTCCAAGACACCAACCCGGCGCATTTCCGGCTCTTGGCTCGGTTGTGGGGGCCGCGAGAGCGACGCCATGGTGAGCCGGGGCCAACGAACGGCGCGTGGGAGCCAACGGTCTGCGTGGTTGGGGACATGAAGCAATCCATCTACAGGTTCCGCCAAGCCGACGTTCGCGTGATGCGGCGCGCCACGGCCGCCATTCGATGCATGAACGCGCTTGAAGCGGACGAGCCGCGGTTGCTGCCGTTCCGAGCGACCAACGCAGGTCGCGACCCTCGCCCTGTCGGGGACGGTGGAACGGCGGGAGGGGTGCATTCAGCCCTTGAGCACGTCACCGGCCAAGCGGGTGCGCCGTGGTCGCACGTCGACTACGGTACGGACGAGCGAACCGTGACCATGCGCCGGCTCGGGCACATTGAACTCGACGAAAACTGGCGCACGTCAGCACCGTTGATGCACACGATGAACGGGTTGTTCGACACGATCCTCGGCGAGGGTTCACGCACGATGGACGGGGACTGGTATGCGGACCCACAGCGGCTGCAACCCATGCGCACGACGGAGGCACCAGCGCGGTTGGAATGGCTCATGCCTGTGCGCACGGAAGAGGCAACGGAGGCCGAGGACCTTCGCGTTCCGCTTGATCCCTTCGAGGACCCCCGTTCCACACAGGCCGCGCTGGAAAACGAGTTGATCGCTGCACGGATCGCGTCCCTCGTCCATGGTGCCCCGGTGCAGCTCACCCCCGAACGAACGGTCGCTGCGGACGCCCCTGTGGCGCCGGGCGACGTGCTCGTCTTGGTCCATTCCAGGGGAAGGGCCGCCGGCCTTGTGGAGCAACTTCGTGACCGCAACATCCCCGTGATGGTCGACCGTCAGGGCGACCTGCTGCATCAGCCCGTGGTGCAGCCGCTCCTTGCGGCGTTGAACGCCGTGGCTCATCAGGGCAGCCTTCACGCCCTTGCTGTGCTGGGGCGCTCGGCAGCCTTCGCGGTCAGCGATCGGCACCTCGACACCGCGCTCGCAGCCGTCCGGGGCGGAACGCCGATTTGGGACGCGCTTGCCGGCGTGCTGGATGCACGACGTGCTGGCCTCGCGCAGCGTTGCGCAGCCCTTGCTCGCGATGGAGCGATTCACGCGGTGCTGGATCTGATCCTCGACGAAAGCGACCTGCTGGTGGCCTGGCCTTCCGACGCCGACCGCCAGCATGCGGAGCGATTTTGCCTGCTTGTGCGGGACCTCGCAGGACGCCAAGGAGAGGATCCCGTTGTGTTGAGCGAGCACCTCGCCGGCCTCCAGCGCCTTGAGCGCGACGGCCCATCAGCGGTCGTCGAACCCTCGGGAGGGGCCGTCGAGGTCATGACGATTCACAACGCGAAAGGCCTCGAGCGTGATGTGGTGGTCGTGGCCGGGCTGTTCACGGCAGGAGGCCATGACGCCACGTTCGCCGCTCGTGACAACGTCCGCGTCCTTCCCGACCTCGTTGTGGCCCGCACCAAGCCATGGCCAACGGCAGGATTCCCAGAGGACGCGATGTGGCGCATGGCGAAGGCCTTGGACGACGCCCAAGCGAAGGCAGAGCGGGCACGCCAACTGTACGTCGCGATGACCCGGGTTGGGCGGCAGTTGATCTTGGCCGGCGCCCCCGAAGGGGTCTCCCTCGATGACGGTGGTCGTCTTCGCATTCCAATCTCGTCGTCGTCGACCATGACCTTCGGCGATCACCTGGTGTCGGCTTTCCCGCGTTTGGCCGACCAGCATGGCGCTGAGCACCCGTTCGTCGTTGAGGAGGGCGACGGCGATGCCACGTTGGTGCTTGACCCCGACCTGCTGGCGACGAACGCAGGCTTGGGTGAGGATGCCGTGCCCACCATGCTGCTGCTCCATCACCCGAACCAGGTGCCACGGCACGAGCGAACCACACCGCTGAACCGCCTGGTTCGCCTGACGGAAGCACCCGACCGGCTGAGGGGGGCCGAACCAACCCCGACGCAACCGCTCTCCGTGATGCACCGGTTGCGCGTGACCCCGCACGGCCTCGATACCGCGCGTTCGTGCCGACGCCGTCATTGGCTTGCGTCCGTGCGCGGCTGGGTTCCCGAGGCCTTTGGTGTCCAGGCGCCCGATGAGGACCAGAAACCACGCTCCAGCGAGGACGTCACGCCTCCAAATGGACCATGGCCCGCCCCCACCTTGTTTGGGACGATTGTTCACCGCGGCCTCGAGTTGGGATTGGCCAATCCCGCAACGGGGGATCCTGTGGAGCCTGCGTTACCTTCGTCGTGGACCACCCCCCATGGTTCTCAGTTGCGTTCACCCGAGATGATCGAGCGCGTGATTGCAGAACACGGAGCGATGGCCACCCTTTCCGAGGAAGCACGAGAACGTGTGGCTGAGGTGATGGGCATCATCGAGGACGGTCCGCTCGGTCGCCTCGCCGAAGGCCATGCTGTGCATGGACGGGTGGTGCAAGGCCTCCGCACAGAACACCCCTTCCTCGTCTCCCTCCCGATGGGTGGTCCGTTGCCACGTACGGTGTGGCGGGACGGCGGGCGGGTCGAGGTGGCCACCGTTGAGCGTCCTTTGGTCGAGGTGGATGGACGGATCGACCTCGTGCTGGCGGTGGAGGACGACCACCTCGGCCCCTGCCTTCAGGTGGTTGACCTGAAAACAAGCGGCTGCATGGGGGACTGGGAATCGCATCCCTTGCGTGCCCCCCGTTCGCCGCTTGATGCCGCTGGTCGGTCGGTTGCGGAGCGCGAAGAATTGGAACGCTACGCACTGCAGTTGACGTTGTACACCCTTGCGCTCGAAGCACAAGAAGCCGCGAAGCCTGTGGAGCAGCGTCGCACCGTGCTCCCTCCTGCCTTGCTCGTCGCAGCCAGCGGTCGGCTTGTGGAGATGACCAGGGCTGAATTCGACGCAGCCACGACCGACGCTTCGGACCTGATGCGTTGGATGGTGCACCTGTCGATTGACCCGGAAGCCCTCGAGGAACCGGAGCGCCTTCCTCCTGACGAGGTGGGCACGTGTGCAGGATGCCCGTACTACCGCGGGAGGGTTCGGTTGTGCGGTCCAGATGGGGAGCCGCTTGGGTATGGTGTGGGTCAGGCTGAGGGTGCCTGACCGGCGATCACGAGCGTTCCGGGGTCGCCTGCGGCCCGCCACGAGGTGATGCCTGAGAAACCGGCCATGGCCCAAGCCTGCAACCATTCTCCCTCGCTCATCGTGGTCATGTGAACCCCCACCTGTTCAGGCCACGCAAGGCTGGCCTCGTGCTCACGGTAATGATCGATGCCGACGACGGCCCATCCGCCGGGGACCAGCCACGTCGTGCAAAAGTCGCGCAGCATGGCCGCGGGGTCGTGGAGGTAGTAGAGCACCTCCATCGACATCAGCAGGTCAACCCGTTCGTCAGGGGACCAATCGGGCAGCATCGCGTGGTGGTACCGCCCCTCGGGGTCGATGGAGCGGGCCTTGTCGATCATTCCCGCGGCTCCGTCCACCCCCTCAGCCACGGTACAGAACGGCATGGACTGCAGCTGACGAACCACCCAACCGTTGCCGCATCCCACGTCAACGGCCCGGAAACTTCGCCCGAGTTCAGCGGTTCGCGCCAATCCAAACGCCAGCATTTCCGAGACGGCAGGGGCGTGGCCCCGTTCCATGCCTTCGTCACGCCCCACACCAGCCCACTCGCTGAACACGTCCGTCGCTTCCCGCATGGTGTCTGGGACGGAGGAATGGGCTATGAAGTGGCGTCAACGTGCTCAACGCATGGTGATGCTTGACGCCGACCGGCTGAGGGAACGGGTGGAAACCACTTGGGAGGGCTCCATCGTCCCTTCCCTCAGTGAATACATCCGCATCCCAGCGCTTTCGCCCGCGTTTGATGCCAACTGGGAAGCGAACGGACACATTGAGGCCGCGGTTGAGCACATCGCTGCGTGGTGCCGCGCTCAGCCAATCGAAGGCTTGACCCTCGAGGTGCACCGCTTGCCGGGGCGAACGCCGTTGATCTTGATGGAGGTTCCCGGTGAGCTTGACGAAGTCGTCCTGATGTACCAGCACCTCGACAAGCAACCCGAATTCGTGGGGTGGCACGAAGGCCTCGGACCATGGGAACCCGTCCGTCGTGGCGACCGACTGTACGGCCGTGGGGGTGCGGACGACGGGTACGGTGCGTACGCGAGCCTGACGGCCGTGCGTGCACTGCAGGAGCAAGGCCTGCCGCACGGGCACCTGAAGATCATCGTCGAAGCGAGCGAGGAATCCGGTTCGCCAGACCTGCCGGCCCACCTTGAAGCGCTGAGCGACCGGATCGGATCGCCCAGCCTGGTGATTTGCCTCGATTCGGGGGCTGGCGACTACGACCACCTTTGGCTGACCACGTCCCTCCGTGGCGTGATTGTGGGTACCTTAGACGTGCGCGTGACCTCGGCAGGGGTTCATTCCGGCGATGCCGGAGGCATCATTCCGTCGTCGTTCAGGATTGCACGGCGTCTTCTCGACCGGCTTGAGGACCCCGACACCGGGCGTCTGACGCTTGACCAACTGCACGTCGACATCCCCACCGTTCGACGGGAGCAGGCCGAGGCTGCCGCTGCGGTGCTCGGCGACAGCGTGTTCACCAAATTCCCCTTCCTTGACGGCGTTCGCCCCATCACGGAGGACCCCGTCGAGGCCATCCTCGCACGCACATGGCGGCCTTCCCTCGAGGTGACAGGGGCCGACGGCCTCCCGGCCACGAAGGATGCTGGCAACGTGCTGAGGACATCCACGACGCTTGCCCTGTCCATTCGTGTTCCACCTGGCGTGGACGCATCCGCCGCAGCGGAGGCCGTGGGCGCGCTGTTGACCGCTGACCCGCCCCACGGGGCCGAGGTCACGTGGACGGTCAAGCACCCCGCCGACGGCTTTCATGCCCCACCGGTCTCGGCATGGCTTCGAGCAGCCCTCGACACCGCAAGCCAGCGCCACTTCGGGGCTCCGGTGCAGTTCATGGGTGAGGGAGGAACGATCCCCTTCATGCAGATGCTTCAGGTCGAGTTCCCGGAGGCTGAATTCATGATCACCGGCGTGCTTGGACCTGAGTCGAACGCCCACGGGCCCAACGAGTTCACCCACATCCCCTGCGCAAAGGGGGTCACCTCCTCCGTGGCCGAGGTCCTCGCAGCACACGCCGCCCGCCACGGTTGAGCGTCAGGCTGGAACGAAGGGACGCACCTGAGGCGTCGTCTTGATAGGGGGGTGGACGGTCCTCACCATGAGCGTAGCCTCAGGACGGATGGGTATGAGCGACGAGGGCACCGTCACGCCAGAAGTCCGAATCCGAGAACTTGAGGAGGCGCTGGCCACCGAGACCGACCGGTTGCAGAAGCTCTACCACGCGTACGAGCAGCAGGAAAAGGAACTCGTGGATGCCAAGGCCGAGATCGAGGTCCTCGAGAAGGAAATCGTGGACCGCGAGATCGAGAAGGAAGCCATGGACAACCTCCTGATGGAAAAGGACCTCCGCATTCGGGAAATTGAACTCTCCTCGACGAAAGCGCAGAAGCGCGTCGAGCACCTTGAGCCAGAACTTGAGAAGATGGAGGAAAAGTACAGCCGTGAGAAGGACAGGCTGGGCAAGGTCTTCGCCATCGCAGAAGAACTCGACAACGACGTCAAGTTGGCCGTCTCCGAACTTCAAGCACGTGACGCATGGTACGTGGCGCACATGTCCCTCTTTGAAGACCTGAACAAGGCGATCAAGGAGCGCTTTGACATGATCGAGCAAGCCGTCGAAACCGAGCGAACGTCCCAATCCCGTTCCGCTGCGTTCGTCGAGCGCATGGACGACCTCGTTGAACAGCGCGCCGCTGAAATGACGCTCGAGGACGCGAAGGAGAGTTTCGCAGCCGCTGGAGGCGCCAGCGCCACCACCGATGAAATCGTCGTTCCCGTCGGTGTCGTCGAAGTTGCCGTCTCCCCCGGGGACGATGGCGTGTTCGGCACCGATGACGACGAAGTCGAGATTCGCCCCCGCTCTTCTGATGCTGATGGCGAAGGTTCGGACGACGAGGGTTCCTCCACCGACGACGACAGCGAGGCACAGGACGACGCCGAAACGACCGAGGAGCAGGCCCCTGCCACCTGGGACGACGGCGACGACCCGTGGGACGGTTCGTGAGGCGGCCGCATGGCCGTGCTGGCGAAAGGCAGTGCTCCGTTGGTGGTTCGGCCCTTCCTGCTCGGTTCGGCCGTGATGCTGATTGCCTCCTTCGTCCACCCTGTGTATGGCCTCGCTCCCTTGCTCGGCACCCTGTTGCTCGGGTGGGGCTCCTACCTCGGGCTCCTCTTTCGGGATGGGCCCCGTCGCATCGAACAGGAACCACGTTGCTTGGTTTCGCCAACGGACGGGCGCCTCACACTCATCCAGCGCGAGCGCGCCGTGGCCCGGCGTCCGTCGGAATCCGAAGTGGACCAGGCCGATGCTGACCCAGAGAGCGGCGTCTGGGTTCCGCTGAGCGATGAACCTCCGTCCGTTGAGGATGAATTGCGTTGGGAACCGCATCCACACGGGGACGTGTGGAGGATGCGCATCGAGGTCGGTCGCATGGACGTGCAGGTGCACCGAAGTCCAGCCGAGGGCATCGTACGCAAGGCCGAACTTCGCCTGCCAGCAACACCGAGGAGTCAAAGCCATCCGCAACGGCTTCGGTGGGTGCTGCACGTGGACGGCGCATTGGTCGAGGTCACCGCCCATCTTCGGAGGCCGAGGTTGGCAACCGTTCCGTACGCGTATGAAGGGGCAAACCTTCGACGAGGGCAACGGTTGGCGCTCCATGCCAGTGCGTCTTGGATTGACGTCCGTGTGCCGGTGAACCGCTGGACCCCAGCAATTGACCTGCTTGAGGCATGGTCGAGCACGAAGCGTGAAGAGGTCGTTGCGGGGCAGTCGATTTTGTTCCAACCTATGGACGAGGAGGGTGAGTGAGGTGCGTCGAACCCTTCCGGCCTTGGCCATGTTGCTTGTGATGCTCGTGCCCTCGGGGTACTACCAAGCCGGCCTCCTGGTCTACGCGGGGGCCACTGCAGCGGATCCTGCATGCGGTCACCACGCGCCGTACAACGACCCATCGGGCTTCACGCCTCACCTTTGGGGGACCGACCTGTTTGAGGCGGACGCGACGAACTTGTCTACTGAGGCGACCCCGGATGGGTTTGACGCCTACGCGATGTCAGCATGGGCCAACGTCAGCATTCCTGTGGCCGACGAACCGATCACGCTCGCGGGATGGATGATCGAAGTCGACACCTCCTCGAACGCATCGTGGGTGGTGCTCGTTCACGGCATTCGCTCCTGCAAGGCCAACCATGAGGTGTTGCTGCCCGCTGGAATGTTGGTGAACGCAGGCGTTAACGTCCTCCTCATCGACATGCGAGACCACTGGGAGAGCACCCTTGAGGACGGTCAGGTCTCGGCAGGCCAGAAAGAATGGCGTGACGTCGTAGCCGCCTGGTCATGGTTGCAGGACAACCGTGGGGCGGAC
The DNA here is from genome assembly GCA_023254445.1 of Candidatus Poseidoniaceae archaeon. GTDB lineage: Archaea > Thermoplasmatota > Poseidoniia > Poseidoniales > Poseidoniaceae > MGIIa-L3. Next base: position 7,879 of record JALRLN010000011.1, read on the forward strand.
CCCCAGCACATCGGTTTGTTTGGCGCTTCGATGGGGGCCGGAACGGCCGCCATCGCCTTTGCGCAAGAACCCGAGATTCAATCCGTGTTCTTGGACAGCCCCTTCTCCAGCATGGACCAGATCATCGAAGAAGAACTCGCCTTCCGAGGGTACCCCGTGTTCCTCAAAGACGCCGCTTTGTTTGCGGGCCGGGTGAAGGGTCAGGACATCGTTGAACACGAACCGCTCGCGGCTGCGACGAGCATTGGTGAGCGTCACATGACCGTGGTGCACGGCCTCGACGACCAGCGCATTCGCATTCATCACGGCGAAGCGATGTGCGACGAAGCCAAGGCTCATGCAGCCGATCCCTCGCAGGTGACCTGTTGGTTCGCGGCGAGCACCACGACCTTCACGAGCGTGAACGATGGTCAGGTCGACGAATCCCACGTGACGCTGATGCTGACGCACACGAGCGAATACGAGGCGACCCTCCTTGCATGGGCCGCTGCCTTGTGAGCCGCGGCAGGTTGAAGCGGACAGGTTGAGCCCTCACGCCATGGGACGCCCGCTCACGTTGGTTGGAGGTGCCCAACAGGCGGTGCGCGTCCACGATCTGGTGAAGGCACCGGCCAACACGCCGGAAGCCAGGAGGAGGCAAGCAAGCTGGGATGCGACCCGGCCGGCGACGGTCTACACCACGCCAGAGATGATGCCGGACGGAACGCCCTGCACGGCCGCCACCGTCATTCTTCGAACGAAGGGGTGCCACTGGTGGTGGAGCAGTGGGTGCACGTTTTGTGGATACTTCAACGACACACGGGACGACGTGACGAGCGACGACCTCCACGCGCAGTGGGCGTGGGCCACGCGCAAACTCGAGGGGTTTGCTGGGGCCTCGATGGTGAAGGTGTACACCTCTGGCTCGCTGTTTGAGGACCGCGAGATCCCCGTCGAGTTTCAGCAGCATGTGCTCGAGGACTGCGCGAAACGGGGCCTTCACCTCATCGTCGAAAGCCGAACCGAGCAACTCACCCCAGAGAAGTTGGCATGGGCTGCGTCCATCCACAGTGACCTGACCGTAGCGATTGGCCTGGAAGCCTACGACGATGAAGTGCTTCGTTTCCACGTCAACAAAGGATTCAGCGTACGTTCCTACGACAAGGCGGTCGCAGCGCTCAAGGACGCCAACATCAGGGTGAAGGCCTACCTCATGTTCAAGCCGCCCTTCATGAGCGAAGCCGATGCGTTGGACCACATCGTCACGTGGATCGCTGCCATCGCAAAGGATGCGGACGAGATTTCCATCAACCCGATGAACATCCAGGGCGGGACGGTCATCGATCGGCTCCATCGAGCACGGCAGTACCGGCCCCCGTGGCTGTGGTCCTTGGTGGAGATGATTCGACGCTCGCACGTTGTGGTTCATCCCGACGGGGGTGTCAACGGCGATGCGGATCAGGTCAGCCGCCTCATCGTGCACCCCACCGCAGGCGGACGCATTCGAGGTGCGCACAACTGCGGTTCCTGCGACGCCGATGTGGTGGCGGCCATCGAGCGGTACGCGGTCTCTGGTGACCTCCTCGAGTTCGAGGGCTTGTCGTGCCCGTGCGAGGCTGAGTGGTCGTGCGAACTTGACCTCGAACGACGCCTCCCTGTCCCCCTCGGTCTCTCGGCTCCGCGACGAGGCCCACCGATGGACCGGCTAAGGGCGCCGTGATGCGGAACCGCCCTCCTTGGTCAGGCTGTGGTGAATCTTTATCACCGTGCCTCAGGTGGCTCGACGTGTCCCTTCAGGGACCTCCATGGTGAGCCCATGTCCGCCTCACAGATCATCCATGAAGCCACCGTGGGGGACGCAGAGCCAAGCATGGGCCGTACGGTCCTCGCCCTCCTTGGCGTTGGCTTGCTCGGTATGTTCGCCCTCTTTGCCAACGTGTTCGGATGGGACGCTGTCCCGGTGCTCGGCGACCTCGTGCCGCTCTTGGGCAACCTTGGAGGCAGCGGGATCTGGTACTACCTCATCGGGTTGATGGTTGGCGCTGCCGCCATCGTGGCCAGCGTGCTTGGAGAGGTCCTCGTCGAGTGAAGGAGGTGTGATGCATGGTCTCCGTGTTTGTTTCCATTTCCGTCCTTCTTGGCGCCATGTACCTCGTCGCACGCTGGTTGCAGAACGGTGTGGGTGGCATGTCCCCCTCGTTGCACGCCCTTGGCCGCTTCCTCTTGGTCAAGGCCCCCGCAGGTGCTGTTGACCTGTTCGACGACGCCCCTGGACGCGGCGGCCGCACCTGGGTTCGGTTTGGTCTGGCGTGGATGATCCTCGCCGCGACCCTTGCCTTCGTTGCTCGTTGGCACAACTGGGACGGGGGAGCCCTCGATTCCTTGGCGAGCCTCGGCTGGAGCTACGACGACGGAAGCGGACTTGCAACCACCGTGGCCCTCACGCTCCGAACGGGGATTGTCATGGTGTTCCTCGGCACCGGACTGACGGCCGCAGGGCGCGCCTCGGGCGGACGGCTCGCCAGCGAAGCCAGTGCCTCGCTCATGGCGCTGGTCTTTACCGGCGTCTCCCTCCTTGTCTTGCTCCTCCCCACCATCGCAGGCATCGCAGGTCTTGATGCTGCGACGGAGGACCTGCTGGTCAAGTCGGTCTCCTCGATCGTTCTCCACAGCATCGTCGGCGGAGCCCTCCTTGTGAACGCCCTCATGACCCTCGCCGGTCGAGGCGACGCCCCCGTGTCCTACAGCGGCTGGTTCCTTGTCGATGCCCTGGTCGTCATGGTCGTCGCGCCGTTGGTGTACATTGCCGCCGAACTCGGTGGGGCCACCCAATCCGTCTGGTTTGCCCAGGCGGCGCTCGAAGGCTGGCTGCCGCTCGCGCTCATGCTCGCCACCGCCTACGCCGTGGTTCCGGCCATGGCAGAGCGCTCGGTGTGGTCTTCGGCCCTCGCCTCGAGCGCCTTGCTGCTGACCTTCGCAACGGTGCCCGTCGTTTCGGCCAGGTCTGTGGATGCGGCCCCCCTGCTTCAGAACCTTGCAGGCATCCTGCTGACGCTTGGGATCCTCCCCTTGCTGGCCACGTCGGTCAACCTCCTCGCCACGGCCAAGAACGGGGCCTCCAGCATCGCTTCGTCCCCCGCAGGCATGGCCTCCGTCCTCGCGATGCTCCTCCTCCCCCTGTACGCGGTTGGCACGTACTTTGCCGCCATGGAGGCCATGGTCGGTTCGGGCAGCCTCGCGTCGCTGTCTGCGGCCCTTTCCCGCGACTTCTTCTTCACCGTCGGTGGGCTTCTGGTCCTCGCCTCCGTGCTCGGTTACATGCCCCTCGCCGGAGGCCGCCAGCCCGCTTCAACGGGTGGAGCCAGCACGGCTGTGTGGATGGTTGCCGTGGGCGGCTTGCTCGCAACGGTGAGCACGACCCTCGGCTCGCTTGCGGCCCGCGCTGTTGAGCATGGGGTCAGCGATGCAGACATGCTTGAAGCCACGATGGCGAACCTTGCCGGCTTCGACCTTGTTGGGGCCTTCCTCTTCTACGGTGTCGCGTTGGGCTTCATGCTCACCGGATCCGCTGCGGTGCGGAACGGATTCACTCCTGCCACAGCGACGGCGTCGTCGACCTCCGACGTGAGCACCTACGCGCTCGCCGGTGGCAGCACCAGCATCCGTGCGTTGCTCGGACGTGGCCTTGGGCTGGACACCGTGCTCGTGGTGGGTACCGACGAAGCCGCGCTGTCCGGTTCCACCGTGATCGCCGTGCGGGCAGACCTGCACGCCGATGAGGTGAAGGAATTCCCAGACCTTGAGGAGAAGTTCCCTGAGGAACTGCACATGCTTGCTAACTACCTGAGCGAGACCAAGCAAGACGTGTTCTCCTTCTTCCGGAGCATTGACCTCGACGACTCCGGTGCGGTGGACGCTCGTGAACTGCAAAACGCGCTGCGCGCCGCGAAAATCGCCAACCTCCCACCGTGGGACATGGGGCGCCTCATCGAGGCGATCGACCTTGATGGCGACGGACAAATCAACCTCCCTGAACTTGACATCGTGCTCGCGCGCCTTCGTGCCGCCTCCTCCGAGGAGGAATGAGGGGGCGCTGCCCTGCGCATCGGCCTCGTTGGCAAACCCAACGTTGGGAAATCCACGCTCTTCGCCGCGAGCACGCTGGCCAAAGTGGACATCGCCAACTATCCGTTTTGCACCATCGACCCGAACGTCGGTGTGGCCTTCCCAAGAGCCCGCAAGCCCTGCCCATGCGGCGACTTGCGCCTTCGTCTGACAGAAGACGGGCGGGCACCCGAGGACCTTCCTGGGCGAGCGGGCTCGATCTGCGTTCCGAGGACTGGGACGTGCACGGCCCACGAGCGTCAGGTTCCCGTGCAATTGGTCGACGTCGCAGGCCTTGTTCCTGGCGCCCACGAAGGAAGAGGCCGAGGCAATGCCTTCCTCGCCGACCTTGCCGGCTGCGACGCCCTCATTCAGGTCGTTGACGGGGCTGGTTCAACCGACGAAGAAGGCCAACCGATTCCTCCGGCCACCGACGCCTCGGCGGCTGCTGCCGCCGTGGTCCGTGAGGTCACCTTCCTGACCGAGGAGATTGAACAATGGATCGCGGGCCTGCGTGAGGACGGATGGGCGCGCGGGGTTCGTCGGGTTCAGGCCGAGGGGGAGCGAGGGCTCCAGGCCTTCCTCGTGGAACGGCTGAGCGGCCTTGGCGCCACCTCATCCGGTATTGGGACGGCTCTGGACGGGCTACGTACGGCCCATCCGAACCTCGAGCAGCCGTGGTTGTGGGGCAGGGACGTGCTGTCCACCCTGGCGGTTCACCTTCGTGCAGGTCTCTTTCCTCTCCACATTGCCGTGAACAAACTGGACCTTGCACCGCCCGGCCTGATGAAGGCCCTCGAGGACGCAGACCTTGGCGTGCCCTTGGTCGGCTGCCTTGCGGACATGGAACTCGGCCTTCGACGAGCGGCCTCTTCCGGCTTGATCCACTACCGCTCGGGCGCCGCTTCGTTCAGCGTGGACGAGGAGGCCTCGCTGTCCGACGCCCAACGAGCAGCCTTGGCCAAGATGGCTGCGTCGCTCGCGGCTCACGAAGGGACTGGCGTGGAGGCGTTGTTCGATGAGGTGGTGTTCGGAACGCTCGACCACATCGTGGTGTATCCTGTGCAGGACGAAGGACGATGGGTGGACGGCGAGGGAAGGGTCCTTCCGGATGCCATTGTTGTCCCCCGTGGCATCACGGCCAAGTCCGTGGCAGGGCATGTTCACAGCGATCTGGAATCGGGATTCATCCGTGGTGTGGACGGCCGCTCGCGGCGTGTTGTGGGTGCCGACCATGAGGTCGACGACGGTGCGGTGCTGAAGATCCACGCCAAGGCGTGATCAGTGCCCCTTCGGGCGGTCGTGGGCGGGCGTGAGCCTCGCCATGTCGCCCGCGTACTTCGCACGGTAGAACAAGAGCTGTGCGGGCAGCAGGAGGGTGGCCAAGCCGAGCAACGCGAGCACATAGGCTCCCCATGGCTTGACCCCAGACAGGACCGAAATCCAGAGGCTCCACCCGAGCAGGAGGGTGATGGTTGGGCCCCAACGGCGTGAGACGGTGGACAACCGGGCAGCGACGAGGGCGTCATCGAACAGGAGCGGTGCCTCGTCCTTTGATATCAGGCCCTGCTCGATGCCGCACCGGCCGCAAATCTGGGTACGTGGCCCGTTTCCGTGGATGAAGTGCTCGCGGGGGTAGGTCCCGTTGCAGGATCGACAGAGCGGCATCGTCCTTCCTCGTTCCACGCCACCCGTCGCCGTCCTTTCAAGCATGCGCTGCATCGAGGAAGGCCCTGAGCACTGCATCGCCTTCCAGGCTCCCGATGGATTCGGGATGGCCTTGCACCCCGTGCACGGTGGCGTTTGCGTTCGTGATGCCCATGGTCACGTGTCCAGCCCTTGCGTTGGTTCGAAGCAGGTGGCTGTTCAATCCGGTCACGATCAGTGAATTGTATCGAACCATGCTGAGTTCCCCCGCGGCAAGGCCAGCAAAGAGGCCGGTTCCGTCGTGCAGCACCTGCACAGGCTGACCGTGCACTGGACCGGCAGGGTCCTCGACGACGCGTCCTCCAGCCGCAAGGGCCAGCGCTTGGTGACCGAGGCAAATGCCGAGGGCCGGAGGAAGGCCCCCCCGCAGCGCTTGCTCCGCAATCAGCATGGTCGGCGTGGCTTCCTCAGGTCGGCCTGGTCCAGGCCCCAGGATCACATGCGTCGGCTCGCCAGACAACCAAGCCTCGACGGTGCCAACAGGGTTGGCAAGTGCTTCGTGGCCCCGACCCTGAACGACATGAACGTCGTGTCCAAGCATCATGACGGCATGGGCGATGTTGTGCGTGAACGAATCGAGGTTGTCCACCAACAACACCGCTCCTTGGGGTGAAGAGCGCCGACGGCCGCACCTCGGCCCGCTCGGGGGCCCTCGAGGGGCGGCCATGGGCGTGATGCGCAGGGTCCCAGCGGTCGCGCTTCCTGCGTCCCCCCAGCCGGCGGCGGCGAAGAGCGGCGCAGCCTTCCACCACGTTTCCTCGATCTCACGAGGGGCGTGGCTTGCGATGGTGATGCCACCGCCTGCGTGCACGTCCGCGCGCCAACCTGACGAGGTGCGTTGGACCTGCATCGTGCGGATCAAGATGCTCCAGGACCCTTGGGTCCCATCGGGGTCCCACCACCCAATCGAGCCACACCAGAAGCGTCGGGGTTCGGCTTCGAGCGCGTCGATGCCGGCGCAGACGACCGTCCGCGGGCATCCGGTGATGGAGCCGCCCGGAAAGACGGAGGTGAACGCCTTCGTGAGCGGGACCTCCAGGTCCGCACCAACCTGACTGACGAGATGCTGCACGGTCGCGTACGCTTCGACGTCGTACCGCTGCACGTCAACCGAACCCGGAACGGCGATGGCGCCGAGGTCGTTGCGCATCAGGTCCACGAGCATGCGGTGCTCGGCCGTTTCCTTTGCATCGTTGACGAGGGCCCTGCGCAACGCCTCTTCTTCCAACGGGTCAGCGCCGCGTGGGTAGGACCCCTTGATCGGCGACGCCATGGCACGCCCACGCTCAACCCGAAGCAGGGATTCGGGTGAGGAAGAGAGCAGCATATGGTCAAGGTCGGGGGCGTTCACCCACGCAGCGAACGGTGCGGGGTTGCTCTCCTGCAGTCGCTCAAAGACCGCCCAAGGCTCAGCAGCGAGTGGTCCAGACCACCGACGGCCCACGTTCATCTGGTACATGCGTCCTCGAACGATGGCTTGTCGGATGACCTCGATGGCTGCCTCATGCGCCTCGTCGTCCATTGAGGAGGATGGCTTCTGACGTGGCGGGGCGCCCTCGTTTCGTCGTTTGTCGACCGTGAAGTTGGCGTTGTCCCCCCACGTCGCACCTGCGGCACACAACCGATGGACGCTGTTGGATCGCTGGTCGACCACGAGCGCACCGCGTACTTCCCAAAGCACCGCCAACACGCTTCCCGGCGAGGGGGGGTGCTGTAGGCTCAGAGGTTGGGTCCATTGCACAAGGTCGTAGGCAAAACTCCCGGCGAGGAAGGGCCGTGAGGGCCACGCTTCAAGCGGGTTCTGAAACGGCTCCACGCCGAGCATCTCGGCTTCCAACCGTGCGAGCGTGAGTTCAAGGTCGAGGCTTTCCCATCCGCTGACGGAACGCCAGGCTCCCTGCTCCCACTGCTGCACGTCAACGAGGAACGGGTCAGCCGTTGGGCGAAGCACGGGCTCCTCAAGGATCGACCTCTGTTCGAGACGTTGCACGATGGTTGGTTGACGAAGGACCGCACGACGCACGGGAGGTTGTACGATCAGGGAGTGGCGGGCGTGGTGGGATGCAGGTCCGCCCGAGAGCAGCAGCACCTCATCCGGTGAAGCCGTTGGCGCACCGTCTGGGCCAAGTTCTCCCGCTTGGCGCAGGCCGTTGACGATCTGCAGCACCGTCTGCATCAGAGGTCCTCCAAACGGGTCCAGGTTGAAGGTGAGGCGCGATGTTCCTCAAGCAACGCATCTGCTGTGGACCGAAGCACGTCCGTGGGGTGCTCAAACGGCAGGCCGTCGATGGTCGACACCCCAGCAACGCCGATGCCCGTCCCCAGCAGAAGCATGGCCCTTGCACGGGCCACGCGTCGTTCGTTCAGGTCGCCCCGCTGCACCGGGAAGCCAGCCCGTTCCAACAGTGGCGCCACCACCTCGAGGGTGATGCTGTGCACCCCGCCGTCCTCCTCGCGTGGTGTCCAGCACACCCCGTCTTCATCGAGCAGGACCGGGCAGCTCCGTCGTTCGTCCACGATCTTGTGGTCGTGCACAAGCAGCGAGGCATCCGCTCCGAGGGCCTCCGCGGCGTCGCGGGCATCGTCGTTCCAACCCCAAGCGGCGTGTTTCGTACCCGTGACGGCACCCGCCCAACGGGGAGCCATCACGGTCACGGCGTCCACCTCAGCAAGCGCTGGTGGGCAGGCGCGGTGGCTGCATGTCCATCCTTCGGGAGTCCACATGGCGCGTACCAACCTCGTGCCCTCACCCCCCCGAACCGCTGCAGACAGGGCTCCGTTCAAGCCCTCCATGTCCGGAGCGAGTCGAAGTCGAGCAGCATGGTCAACGATGCGTCTGGCGTGCAGCGCAAGGTCTGCGACGCCGCGCCCTGCTTGCCAGAGCAGCGTCGTGAAGACGCCATCCCGCGGCCGTCGGCTCACCATCCGCTTCGACGAAGGGGGCGTCCTGCTTCAGGACACCGCTCAAAGCAAGTCGTCGAGGAAGGAGGTGTCAACGCCGCTGTTGGCGGGTGTCGTTGGAGGGGCTGGTCCACCGAGGTCCAGTCCTGCAAGCACGTCGTTCATTGCGGCGCTGGACGGCGCAGGTTGCACGGGCATGTCGACCCGAGGAGCACTTAGGCGCTGGGCAGAGGCGTAGAGGTCGACGGAGGGCGTAGCGGGCTGCGCCGCCATTGGTGGAGGCGCCGAGCCACCGATTGTTTGGACGGGGGCCAAGGTTGGGATCGGGCCGAAGGCGTCCATCGCAGGGGCGTCCTCGAGGCCCCACGTGGCTTCTTGAAGTCCGTATGCCTTCTCGTCTGAACGCGATCCTCCCCGCCGAAGGACGAGGAGCGCCAGCAGAGCGGCCACCGCCACCAAACCGGCAATGAGCGCGTTGGGGGAGGTCAAAAGGGTCGCGAGGTCCGTTCCTTCCTCTTCACCAACGGTCTCCGAGCCTCCGGCCAAGGGGCCGAGGTACACCGGTTCAACGCTCAGGCGTTCGAACGCATCGTCCACCGGTGTGACGGCGATGTACCAGCCGCTGGAGTTGATCAGGTCCGTGTGCATTGAGGCCTCAATCCTGAACGAGTTCGATGCCTTGACTTCACCAGCGAAGGTGGCGTCACCGACGTCAACGAAGGAGGTCGGTGCGTAGTAAATGCGGTAGGCGTTGACGGAGGCGTCCGTCGTGTGTTCCCACGCGACGAGGATGTCCGTGTTGTCCACCCAAGCCACCGTGGTGCCGAGGATTGGATCGAGGTAGGCTCCGGGGTCCGACACGCCGTTGTCGATGGGGGTGGCTCGCGTCGTGGTCAGTCCATCCGTGTGGGCGTTTCCTGCGGAGTCAACCGCGAGCACGGCGATCACCACTTCCTGACCGGGCGTTAGCGCCGCGCCGTCCGAGCGCCTGTCGACGACCACCGGGAGGGTGACGTCCCGGTCGATGACCATCGGTTGAGAACCGAGCGAGGCGCCTCCAATGGCGTCAAACGAACGGACACCGACGTAGATGTGGTAGGCGTCGATGTCGCTTGCCGTCGAAGGGAGGAATTCGAGCAAGACCGCCCGACCATCGTCGTTGGGTCGATCGGTTGCGCTGAGTTCAGTGATGCGGGGCGGGGCCTCCGTGTCGGCGAGGTTGTCCACGGCCATGGCCGAGGCCACATCCAATCCGTCGAGGTGCACGTTGCCATCGAGGTCGTGGACCGTGACCACGGCGTACACCGTCATGCCCGCTTCAATCGGCACCACGTCGATGCTGCTTGATGCGGATGGCTGCAAGGCCTCGGACATGGGCAGGACGATCGCTCGCCCGTCGGTGTCGATCAGTTGGGTGTTGAGCCGGAGGAAGCCCCCGTCGACGTTTGGAACCCCATCGGTGACGTACGCGCTGACGTCGTCGATGGATTCCGTGAAGGTCCAGACGATGTAATGGGAGAAGTCGTCGGCCACCGAGGTCGGGAATTCAACATCGATGCTGCTGCCATCGTCGTCTGGATGGTCGAATGCTTGGAGCCCAGCCAAGCGGTCGGGCGGGACTTCGCTGTCCACAAGGTTGCGGAAGGGGACGGCGTCGACCACCGCGACGCTGCCACCGAAATCAAGGTCGACGTTCAGCCATGCGTCATGGGACGTGACAGAAACGAGGTAGGTACGTCCGTCGACGAGCGGCCGGTCGCCGATGTCGCTGACCACGGTGGAGGTTGCCGCGCAATCGGTGACGACCTTCGATTCCTCCATCGCCAACAAACCAGCGCTGAGGTCTTCGATGGCGTCCTCGACCGTTGCATCGTCGTCCACCACCCCGAGTTCGTGCAGCCACACGGTGAGGAAGGCGCAGTCGGTCACGACGTCCTGGGGCTGGTTCCACGAGACGAGCAAGCGACCGCCTTCGTCGTCAGGTGCGTCCACGGCGCTGAGGTTCACGACGGGCGGAGGGGCCACACCGTCGTTGAGGCCGCCCGTCGGTACAACGGGGCCGAGGAAGAGCACGTCGCTCTTGTTCTCCTGACCGGCGTCGTCGACGCAGGTCAGGCCGATCCAGTACACCTTGCCGGGCACCAAGGAAAGCACCGTGCTGTTGCCTTCGGTTGGGGGCAGGTCGGCCTTCGGTGCAAGGCCAAGCACGTCGGTGCGTTCGACGGTTGATGCATAGAGGCGCGTGGACGCGTGGTCCATGGCGGTGCATGGGGTCCACTCGACGTCGAGGTCGCCGTCTTTTGCTCCTGCGAGGTCGGAGGGAGCAGCGTTGCCAGCGGCGGGCGGCCGCGGCACCTCATCGGACGGTGCGACCGGACCAAGCGGGAGCGAGGGTCGGCCAAGCCGACCGTCCGCAGTACTCGACCACCACGACGGCCTCGTATTCGGTCCCGTCAACGAGGGGTTGACCTTCCGCCGTCAGGACGTCGGTTTCCAGCCTGCTGTGCAGGGCGACCGCAGCATCGGGTTGCACGGAGGCGAAATCGAGGGCTGTTGGCGGTGTGCCCCATCCTCCAGCCTTGGCAAAGACGAGGTAGCGGGCGAAGTCCTCGTCGTGCACGAGCGACCAGCCGGCCCGGAGGGCGCCGCCACCGTCGTCGGGGCGGTCGACAAGTTGCATCAACTCGACCGGCGTTTCGGTCCTGCTCCAATCGTACGCGAGACGCACCTCAATGGAACCGTTTGTTGGGCTGATCAGGGTGAGTTCAACGATGGTGCTACCATCCACGGATCGGCTTGTGTTGACGGCGGCTTGAAGCCGACCGACGAAGGCCTCGTCCGCCATCTCGAACGTGCCGTTCCACAGCAGTTGCTGACTGATGGCCCACACTGGAGCCCCTTGGACCGGGGAACTGAACACCAAGGGAAGGAAGCCGTCCGCCATTGGCGCATCGCTGGTGGTGGGGATCACCATGGACGCGGCCCCGACGGCGTCGAGCAGGTCGATGCTGAAACCAGGGTGCAGCATCGCGGTCGCGTTGATGAATCCGGTTCCAACACCAAGGTTCAGCGGCGTCGCGCGGCTGAAGGGCTTGGAGGGAACGGCTCGATGGCCCGGAGCGGGGCCCCAGCCGTACAGCGTTGGAACGGTTGACGAGGCCCAAAGCGAGCCTGAGCCGTCGATGGCCATGTCGGTCACGGTTTGCACGTTCTGCGTGCTCCGGACCGCGTGCGTTGAGGCCGCTGCTTCAACGAAGGTCAGTCCGAACGAGGTGCGCAGCATCAAGGTGGAGCCATCGCTCTCCATTTGATCGACGGGCCACCCGAGGACGGACCCGCGTCCAACCCCCTCCTCGAATTCTTCGGTCAAGGAGTTCCAATGGGTGAGGGCGCCGGTGTCGGTGGCGACGTGCACGCCCCACCAATCCGCTGCGACGGCGGTGACGTCGTTGGATGGAAGTTGGTCGAAGCGCATCGTGTCGACCACGCCAAGGGCCCCCGTGGAATCGTCCAAGAGGGTGACACCGGGGCGTCCAAGGCCTGCCCCATCGTGAGCGACCATCCCGGTGCCTGAGGCGTTCCGAACGACGGCCCATGTGCTGTCTTCAAGCAGCAATAAAAGTCCGTATTATCAATGCAGATAATGGCAGCTTTATTGAAGACACAACTGTAGGAAGGGTTCTTGTTTGGAGAATCACTCCAGCAGAGGTAGGTTTTGACAATGTTAACAAAGTGCTTGATAAAAAAGCCATTACAAATCTCATAGACATTTCATATAGAAAGGCAGGCTTAAAGAAAACTGTTATCTTTGCAGATCAATTGATGTACTTAGGTTTCGATTTTTCAACAAGATCAGGTTCTTCAATCGGTGTTGACGATTTTGTAATTCCAGAAGAAAAACACTCTATTATTGAGGCTGCTGAAAAAGAAGTTAAGCAAATTGAATCTCAGTTCTCTACCGGTCTTGTAACCCAGGGTGAAAGGTATAACAAGGTAGTAGATATATGGTCCAGAGCTAATGAAAAGGTTGCAAAAGCCATGATGAATAAGATTTCTGTTGATATGGTTTCTGATAAAGATGGAAATGAAGTTGAACAACCATCATTTAATTCTGTATTTATTTATGCTGACTCTGGCGCTAGAGGATCTCCCGCTCAAATTAGACAGTTATCTGGAATGAGAGGTCTTATGTCTAAACCAGATGGATCCATTATTGAGACTCCCATTACCGCAAACTTTAGAGAAGGCTTGTCGGTATTGCAGTACTTCATTTCTACCCATGGTGCAAGGAAGGGCTTAGCGGATACTGCTCTCAAGACAGCCAATTCTGGGTACCTTACAAGAAGATTATGCGATGTTGCTATGGATAGTGTGGTCGTTGAGGAAGATTGCGGAACAGAGAATTATATTTCAGTATCATCCATTATTGAGGGCGGTGAAATCATTCAACCACTCACTGA
>JALRLN010000120.1 GCA_023254445.1 Candidatus Poseidoniaceae archaeon
CCTTCTGAAAGGTCGACGGTGACAAGGTCGGGTGCAGCATTGTCGAAGGTCACGGTGAGGCTGTCGCTTGAGGTGCGGTCGTCGGTGCAGCGCGTCAACAAGGGGAGAACGATGCCCCCGGCGTCCTCAGTGAGCGTCTGGTCGCCAACGGGGTCGCAGACCGGGTCTTCGTCCCAGGTCACGTCGAAACCACCGCTGAGGACGGCGCTGGAGAGTTCCACGCCCGTGGTGCTCGCCGAGCCATCCGCATCCCATGTGAACACCGCGCCAATGCGCAATTCCACGCCATCGTCGTCGAGCGCGAGCGCATGACCGACGGGGATTTCCAACTGGAAGGAGCCGAGGGTGGTGACGGGTTCGTTCGCCACCACGACCCCGTTGACGTAGGCGGCCCACCGCGTCTGTGCGGCCAAGAATCCAGCCACGTCGCCGTAGACGCGCCCCGTGAGCGTGAGCGTCGGGTCGTTGATGTCAATGCTCAGCCCTTCGACGCAACCCTCGCTGATCGAGATCCGGAGTTGAACCGACGCCACGTCAGGAAGAAGCGTGCCGACGGTGTGCGCCTGCCATCCACCGAAGGTGGCGCCGTCGTTCGAGGTTCGAACGTCGACGGTCACGTTGGTCCCTGCTTCGACCTGCATGGCGACGCGACCAAGCCGCTGCTCGGGAGGTCGTTCAACCACGGCACTTGTCCACGATCCTGCCGAGCCTGCGACGGTTGGTTGGAGGCCACAGGTGCCGAGGGCCACGCCTTCGCTGATGCCTGCCGCAAGGTCGAGGTGCTCGACGGGGATGGCGGCGTCGGTGGTGGTGGTGACGGCCGTCGCTTGTTCGCCGCCGTACCACGGGGTGACCATGTCGATCTCAAGCCCCACCGCGTCGACACGAAGTTCGCTGTCGTCGGTGCCTCCCACAGACACGTAATCCAGGCGGACGGTCAACGACGCAAGGTCGTTCCATGACCAGTTCTCCATGTCGGTCAACGCGACAGCGAAGGGTTGGCCCTGCATGTAATCGATGCCGGTGGGGGTGTGCGCGAAGGTCTTCACAAGGTCGTAGGTGCCGCCCGTTTCGTGCGAAATCCGCACGCTGTCCTGCTGCAATCCATCAGGGATGGCGATGGCCAGCAGCAGGTTCACCGCCTTGAGTTCGTTGCCGGTCAATCCACTGACGTCAAATTCCGTCACGTCAATGACGGGACCCGTGGTCCACGTGTACGCACCGTCGGGAGCACCGATGGACGCGTTGGAATCCGTCGGGCTTGACGAGGCCCACACGGTGGTGGACACCAGGTGCTCCGGCCGTTCGTGCAGCAACGTCAGCCGCTGGTCGGCCACCATGGCGGTGGTGTGCTCCGCGGGATCGTTGCTGAAACTCACCGAATCGCTCAGCGTCCACGCTGACGCGTCGTTGAAGGTTCCCTGAGGCAGCAGGTCGACGCTCGAGGTGGAGTGCACGCTGCGGGCCGACACCGGAAGCGTCGGCAGCAGGAAGAGGACAAGCAGGAGCATCGCCACGCCTCGGCGGGTCATGCTTCACGGTGGCCTGCTGCGGCACTTGAACGCACGGGTCATTTGGCCTGCGGTGCGTTGAAATAGGCGCGGCAGGACGCTCGGCCACCTCATGGCTGTGGTGGTGTAGGGGTTAGCACGAGGGATTGTGGTTCCCTCAGCCCGGGTTCAATTCCCGGCCACGGCCCTCCAATGTGAATCGCTGCGAGCGGGCCGTGGCCTCAGGAGAGACGCCGCATCCTGTTCTTCGCACGGCGGAGCCGTGCTCACCTCCCTGCCACGGCCCTCCAATGTGAATCGCTGCGAGCGGGCCGTGGCCTAAGGCGTGATGCTGCTTGACGGTCTTCGCACGGCGGAACCGTGCTCACCTCCCTGCCACGGTGAATGAACGTCTGGTCGGGGCGGGGCCAGGTGGAGTTCACTGGGCACAGTGGGCGATGACGGCGTCGTAGTCCGGCTCTTGGCCGGGGTTCTCGGCGACCCAGGCCCATCCAACCGTTCCGTCGGCTTCAACGACGAACACGGCGCGCTGGCTGACGGTGTACCCGGGGATCACGAAATCATCGAGCGCCACGCCCCACGCGGTGCAGGCTTCTCGGTGCACGTCAGAGAGAAGGGGGAAGCCAATGCCGTTCGCGTCAGCAAAGGCGGCGTTCGAGAAGGGGGCGTCGACGGAGATGCCCACAACGGTGGCGTTCGCTTCACCGAGCGTCGCCATCGCTTCGGTGAAGGTGCACATCTCCTTCGTGCAGACGCCGGTGAAGGCCGCTGGGTAGAAGGCAACGACGACGCGCTGGCCGGCGTGGTCTGCCAGGCTCCACGTGCTGCGGTCGTGCGCGGTCAGGCTGAGGGCAGGGGCGGCATCGCCGACGGAGGTCATGCCCCGATGCCGGGTCCGGCATTGCTTCAATCTGCCTGCGTGTCGAGGGCGTCGTCACCCTCGGACTGCTGGTCGTCGGTGGACTCCGGGTCGGACCGTCGCTCGGCTTTCTTGGCTGCCTTGGCCGCTTTCCGCTGTTCCCGTTTGTAGGCCCGGCTCGCTTCGTAGGCCTGCTGGTCGAGCAGGGCTCTTCCGTGCGGTGTCAGGTACTGTTCCAACGGGTCCACTGGACGGCGGACGGAGGTCGACGTCCTGCGTCCCCCCTTCAGGCTGGCTTGGACCTCGATGGCCCGTTCTCGCCGCTCTGCTTCGGTCAGGTCCTTCATCGAAGGATGCCGCATGAGGGCGTCCATTTCGGTGCGTGCCCGTCGCTTTCGAGCGGCGCGCTGCTGGTGGACGAGGCTCGCGCCGGCAATCGGCAGCGCGAACCAAATCGAGGTGGACGAACCGGGATGCAGGGACAGCACCGGCATGCCCATGGCAATGTGAACGCCCACCAGAAGGCCAAGCGCCCCGATGAGCGAGGCGGCGATGACCGGAAGCGAACGGCGCACGGAGCGCGTGAAGAACCAGGTCGCAAGGGCGGCCACCAAGGGGATCACCTCACCTTGCTCGATGTCGATGCCCCGGACGTAGAGGGCCTCGACCGCTGCGGTGATGGCACTGAAGGCCAGCAACCCTGCGGCCAGCCGGAGGCTCATCTGCGCCACGCTGACCATCATCATGCCCAGAAGGAGCGCGATGGCCACCTGTGCCTGAGCCATGCTCAAGGGGACGTTGACCCCGGCGCCAACAAGGAGGTCGAGCAGGGTCGGCGCGAGCATGTACCCGGCCACGCCACCAATGGCGAAGGCCGTGAGGGGAAGCCGCCGATGCCCCTGCAGCACCAACAGGACGGAAAAGGCGAGGATGGGAACGGCCGCGACCAGCCCGTAGCCTTCGACCACAAGCAGCAGGTCCGTGCCTGAGGCTGCCACGTCGTCGAGGCGACCCATGACCTGTGGACGTCCCGTAGGGACTTCAATTCCGCGCCCACGGTGTCGGAAGCATCATGCCGTACGCAGCCTTGCTTCACGTGTGGACGACGGGCTGCGGTTGCCGGAAGTCGACGGGGGGCTGCTTGACGCCCTGACCCCTCAGGTCGAGGCCACCGCCCAACGCGAGGCGGAGCATGCTCAGGCCAAGGCCCCCACCCCGCTGCTCATCGTGCTCTTCGCGTGGGCCTGCCTCGCGGCCGGATTGTATTGGGCGTGGACCCTCGAAGCCTTCGCTCCACTTGGCGTCGTGCTCGTCTTTTTCCTCCTTGTCGTGCCGTTCGAGCGGCTCTTTCCTCGGCATCAGCAGCCGTTGCGACGTCCTCGCATGATGCACGATGTGACCCACGCCTTGCTCGCTCCGGTCAGTGGGGTGCTCGCAGGGGCTGCGGTCATCGTGGTGGCCGTGGTGTCGCTCGCGTGGATCCCGGGCCTGTTGCTCCGGCCGCTGGTCGCAACGATTCCCGAGGGCCCCCGCCTCGTCGTCGGCGTGCTGCTGTTCGACCTCACCGTCTACTGGACGCATCGGTTCTACCACGAAGTGCCCTTCCTGTGGCGGTTTCACCAGGTGCACCATTCGACCGAACACCTCGACTGGGTCTCTGGGTTCCGTGCGCATCCGCTTGACGGGGCCTTGCTCGCCCCTGCCTTCGTGTTCCTGATCACGGCCGGATTTTCACCGGAGTTTGGGGGCATCCTTGCGGTCCTTCAGGCGCTCCTCGGCCTTTTCCTGCACGCGAACGTTCGCCTTCGGCTCCGCCCCCTGCACCCGTTGATCATCACCCCAGAATTCCACCACTGGCACCATTCCAGCCATGAGGAGGCCCGCTGGTCGAACTACTCGACCTTCCTCCCGGTGTGGGACCTTTTGTTCCGGACCTACCACATGCCGAAGGACGCCCGCCCGTCTCGGTACGGCATCGACACGCCGATGCCCGTCCACGTCGTGCAGCAATGGG